>NZ_JBHYIG010000285.1:0-7175 GCF_042740015.1 Streptomyces sp. NPDC059037 | reverse complement strand
ACGCCAGCTTGTCCCCGCACCTGTGGTGCTAGTGAACCCGGGCGCCCCCCCCCCGCCGTCACCCCCCCCCCCCCCCGGCCCCACGGGCCCGGTCGTCGCGCGTTGCCCGCACCCTTTCCTTCCGGGAACTCCCGCCCCTGCGTGGTACGTTGATCTGGTACCAGAACGTTGTACGAGTGATCGATCGTTGTCCGTGCGAGGCATCCCCCCACCGCCTTCCGCAGGAGGAAACCGTGAAGCTGGTCATCTTCGGCGCCAACGGCCCGACCGGCAGACTGGCCACAGAACAGGCACTCACCGAAGGGCATACCGTCACGGCCGTCACTCGCCGACCCGACGAATTCCCGCTGAGCGACGCCCGGTTAGATGTCGAGGGCGCGGACGTCCACGACGCCGCCGCGGTGGACCGTCTGGTGGCCGGGCAGGACGCCGTGGTCTCCACGCTCGGCCTGCCGTACACGAAAGAGCCCGTGACCGTCTATTCCGACGGCATGGCGAACATGCTCAAGGCGATGGAGTTCCACGGCGTCCGGCGCCTGGTCTGTGTGAGCTCGATCGGCGTCACCCCCGAGCACGCGCCGGGCGAGTCCTTCACCTTCCGCAAAGTGATCGCGCCCATGCTCCTGAAGATGGGCCGCACCCTCTACGAGGACATGGGCCGCATGGAGGAACTCGTGCGCGCCAGCGGCCTGGACTGGACGATCATCCGCCCGGCCGGCCTCTTCGACACCACGGACCCGACCGAGTACATCGTCGGGAAGCCGCGCACGCCCGGCCGGTTCACCGCCCGCAAGGACCTCGCGGACGCGCTGGTGCGCTCGGCGGTCGACCACCGCGACGCCGACGAGATCGTCGAGGTCATCACGACGAAGGGCGTGCCCAGTTACGCCAGTGTCTTCGTGAAGGAAGCCCTGCACATCGGCAAGAAGGGCTGACCTCAGGCCGGAGCCCGGTCCCTCGCTGGAGGGACCGGGCTCCGGTGCGTTCCGTACGAGGTGCTCCGGTGCGTCAGTACGAGATCAGGTTGAGCCCCATGGACATGCCCCCGCCGAACGCCGCGAGGAGCACCAGGTCGCCCGCCGCCACGGCGCCCGAGCGGCTCAGGTGGTCCAGGGTGATGGGCACCGATGCGGCACCGGTGTTGGCGTACCGGGTGACGGTGCTGGCCACCCGGTCCTCGGGGATGTCCAGGCGGCGGGCGAGCGATTCCATGATCCGGCCGTTGGCCTGGTGCGGCACGAAGTGCGCTATGTCGCCGGGTTGTACGCCGTTGTCCGCGAGGAACTTCCGGATGCCGGGAACCACCACGCTGTCGATGAACTCGGTCACGCCGCGACCGTCCATCGTGAAGTGGTGCAGCCCCTCGCGCAGCGTCTCCTCCGTCGTCGGAAGGCGGCTCCCGCCGGCGCGGACCTGGATGAGCTCACGTGCCGAGCCGAAGCCGTCGAGGCGGGTGGAGAGCAGCCGGGCGGGGGCGCCGGGGCCCAGGACGACGGCACCGGCTCCGTCGCCGAACAGCAGGACGGTGCGCCGGTCGGTGGGGTCGAGGATCCGTGAGTAGACGTCGGCACCGACGACCACCGCGTAGCCGTCGTCGGCGCCCGCGAGGAGTCGTTCGGTCACCGACAGCGCGAAAGTGAAGCCGCTGCACACGGTGTTGACGTCGAAGGCCGCGGTTCCGTGTCCTGCCCCGAGCTCGTCCGCGACCACGGATGCCGTCGGCGGCTGCGGGTAGTCCGGCGTGGAGGTGGCCACGACGACGGCACTCAGCCGGGAGGCGCTGATGCCGGCCTGCTCAAGAGCCTGCCGGGCGGCGGCGACCGCGAGGTCCGATGTCGCCTCCTCCGGCTTGGCCCAACGCCGTTCGCGGATCATCGTCTTGCGCCAGATCGCCTCCTCGGACACCCCGATCAGCTCGCTGATGTCCTTGTTGTCGATGACCCGGCTCGGCACATAGGAGCCCGTGCCGAGGATGCCGGGACTCCCGGTGACCGCACCACATGTGATCATGATCTGCTCCGTAGTCGTCCTGATGTCACACATCAGAACAGTCGGCGCTCGCGTCACGGTCCAGCGAAGCTCTACGGATCTGTCAGGTGGTGGGCCGCCGAGCGATCAATTTCAGCTGATCATGGAGTGCGGTCGATCTGCGCCTGGAGCCCGTCGAGGGCGTACCGCAGACCCAGGTGGAAGTTCTGCTCCCAGTCGTCGTCGAGCAGGTACTCATGGCCCGCGAGCGTCGGATAGGAGTCCCGGTGGCGGCGCAACTGCTCCTGGGCCGCGACCCGTTCACTGTCGGACCAGCTCAGGCTCGACTGACTGGACGTGGATCCCTGGAGGTGGCTGTAGAGCAGCCAGCAGGCGGCCGTGACGGCCTTGCCCCGGAAGCCGACGCGGACCAGGGAGGCCTGCAGGAACTCCATCCAGGCGAGGAAGTTGGGTCCGATCGCGGGCCGTTGACGCAGCGGCAGGGCGGCTGACCAGGGGTGGCGCAGGAGCATGGCCCGGCAGTCCGTGAGCAGTGCGACGATGTCCTCCCGCCAGTCTCCGGAGACCTTGTCGGGCAGCGATGTCTCGCCAAAGATGGCATCGATCGCCAGGTCGATCACGTCACCCTTGGTCTTGATGTGCCAATACAGCGTCGTGGTGCCGACGCCGAGACGCTCTGCGAGGTGACGCATGGTCAGCCGGTCCATGCCCTCCTCGTCGAGGAGCGCGACCGCCCCCTCGGTGATGCGCTCCAGGGTCAGCGGCGGCACCGAGCGCGGTACCGGCGGGCGCAGCCAGACACTGCTCGCGACGTCCGCACCGGTCGAATTGCTCCCCCGTGGCTTGTTCACGACGATGCCACCAGCCTTTCCGGCTCTCGTGCTCTCTGCCCGACCATGGTAGTACGTTGATCCATGCGATCGAGCGTTGTACGGGTACCAGAACATTGTTCGGGCAGGAGGAGAGTGTGAAGCTCGTGGTGCTCGGCGCCAACGGAGCCACTGGACGTCTGGTCGTTTCGATGGCCGTCGCGGCGGGCCACTCGGTCACGGCCATCGCCCGGCGGCCCAAGGAGTTCCCGTTCTTCGACCGGGAACTGCAGGTGGCCGAGGTCGACGTTCGGGACGCGGAAGCGGTGGACTGGGTCGTGGCGGGCCATGACGCGGTCGTCTCGGTCATCGGCGTACCCCCGACCAGGAGGCCCGTCACCGTCTACTCGGAGAGCGCCGGCAACATCGTCAACTCGATGACCACGCACGGGATGCGGCGCCTGGTGTGCGTCAGCTCCGCCGGCCTCGACCGGGCCGCGAGATCCACCTGCACGCTGTCGCGCCGGGAGGCGCACCGCCGCCTCTTCCAGGCACGGATGCTCGGCGTGCACAGGGACATGGGGCGCATGGAGAGCATCGTCAGGAGCAGCGCGCTCGACTGGACGATCGTGCGGCCAGGACGCCTCTGGGGCGCGGGCCGCACCGACTACCGGACCTCCCCGCACGCCCTGCCCGGCGCCCGGACGTCCCGCGGGGACCTCGCCGATCTTCTCCTGCGTCAGACGGCGCAGGACGGCCCGGCGGGCACGACCGTGTACGTCTCGTCCGGCGACCGCTGCTGATTCCCCGTCAGCACGTCGCCCGACCAGGCCTGAAGTCGCATTCCCCGGGATCGCCCTGATTCTTTCGGTTCGACTGCGCCTTCTGCAAGGGCCCCGCACTTTCATCTCGCCCTTCCGGCGATTCGTCCGCCGGCGCCGGTGCTTTGTGCGTCGCATTTGTGGTGCCGGTGTCGACTCCGCGACAGTGAAGCACCCGTGAAATGTCGTCAACGTGGCCGATAATAGTCCGTCACGTTCGACGGTATGCCCCTGTTCCCGACGTTGCGTTCTGCCACTTCAGTGAGTGAGGTGACAGATGTCAATCACAACCGTGGAGGAATGCTCCGAGGCGCCATAACATCATGTCCGCTTTGGCGAGTTTTGCGGCCGCCGAGGGGAGGGGGGAGCTCGGACACGTGGTGGCGCGGGTCGTACGCGACTAATACGCGTCGCCACGAAGGTGCACAGGGAAACGGCACGAGCCATTCGAGGGCATTTGCTTGCCTGACGGGAGTCGTATGTTCGGGGGTATCCTGTGACTGCAGCGCCTTTGCCGCTGACCACCACACAAACGGAAGCAAGGGGAGCGAATAGATTCCTTGACGAAAGTGTCAGCGATGATGTGCTCCAGGAAATTTCGAGATCCCTATTTGCGTCGCTGCCCCGCACCGATCAGCGCAATAAGGGCGTTGCGTATGTGAAGGGCCTGCTCAAGGTCACCGGACGGAAATCCATCAGGAACATCGCGAATCTCGTGGGCGGTCGGGCGACCGATCAGAGTTTGCATCACTTCATCAGCGAATCGACCTGGGACTGGATGCCGGTACGCCAGGCCCTGTCCCGGTATCTGGTGCCGCGCCTCCCCGTGGAGGCCTGGGTGGTGCAGAACACCGTGATCCGCAAGGCAGGACAGCACTCCGTAGGCGTCGACCGCCGGTTCGTGCCGGCCGAGGGCCGGGTGCTCAACGCCCAGCAGGCGGTCAGTGTCTGGGCCGCGTCGGGCGGGCGCAGCAGTCCGGTCGACTGGGGCCTCCATCTCCCCCGGGTCTGGATAGACGACGGATCGCGCCGCAGCCGCGCCTCCATACCGGACACCGCCGAAGAGGAACCGCTGACCGACCGGGCCGCCAATCTCTGTGTCGACATGATGACGGAGTGGGCCATGCCGGTGCGCCCGGTGGTCCTGGACGCACGCGCCATGTACGTCCCGACCATCGTGAACCGGCTCGGCCGGCGGGGCATCCCCATGATGGCGCGCATCGACGAGTCGGTGCCGCTGGTCGTCACCGACCCGGCGCTCACCGGTCACCACGGCTCCGCGAAGATGCAGGCGTGGGAGGTGGCGCGGGCGTCCAACGGCTTCCGGCACCCCGTCCGTTGGCACCAGCCCGGTGTGAGCGGCGGCTTATGGACCGGGCAGCTGGCCACCGTGACGGTGAAGCTGCCCTCCGGGCGACCGGGCATCCTGCGGTCGGGAACGGGACGGCCGCTGACCCTGGTCGCCCTCTCCAGGCGGGGCAGGCCGCAGGACGCGCCGCAGCTCTGGCTCACCGATCTGACGCGCGTCAAGCCGACCGTGCTGCTCACCCTGTGCACGCTGCTCGACCGCGTCGAGGACGACTATCTGCAGGTGTCCAAGGCCGTGGGCATCGAGGACTACGTGGGCCGGTCCTTCGAGGGGTGGCACCGGCACATGACCCTGGCATCGGCCGCGCACGCGATCACCGTGCTGACCGCGGCGGCCGCATCGGGCGGGCAGGCGACGACCGGGACGCGGCTCGGCACCTGACGAAGTGCTGAGCGGCGTGTTGTCGCCTTCCTTGCGCCCATAACAGGATCAGTGCCATCGCAGGATCAGCTCCGTCGAACGATCCGCCGCAGCACAGCATTCCGGGGGCGCCGACACCCCCGCTCCGTGACCCGCCCAAGGCGGCCGGAGCGGGGGCGGTGTCCACGCCCCGGCCAGGCCCGCGCACGGCGCTCCGTGCTGCCGCGTCCGCCCACCCATCCGCGTGACACATCTGCGCACCGGTCATCCCCTCAGGAGAGATCAGTGGACAACCCCGTGCTCGAATTCGGACCGAAGCAGGCCGGCCAGCAGCCGCGGTGGGACGACGAGGAGGCCGTACGACGGGTACGGCAGCGCCTCCGGGACGCTCCCGGCCTGGTCGGATCCGACGACGTACACGCACTGCGTTCGGCCCTGGCCCAAGTCGCCTCCGGCGCCGCCCATGTGGTGCAGGCGGGGGACTGCGCGGAGGATCCCGACGAGTGCACCGCGGCCCATGTCGCCCGCAAGGTGGGCCTGATCGATCTGCTCGCGGACGAGATGAAGGCGGCCACGCACCGCCCGGTGGTCCGCGTGGGGAGGATGGCGGGGCAGTTCGGCAAGCCCCGCTCGAAGCCGACGGAATGGGTCGGCGACGTGGAACTCCCCGTCTACAGAGGGCACTTGGTCAACGGTCCCGAGCCGAACCCGCGGGCAAGGCGGCCGGATCCGCTGCGCATGGAGCGGTGCTACCGCGCGTCCGACGAGGTCCTTCGCCACCTCGGCTGGCGCCGCCGCCCCGAGGAGTTACCGGTCGAGCCGCCCGTCTGGACCAGCCATGAGGCACTCGTACTCGACTATGAAGTCCCCTTGCTGCGTACGGATTCCACGGGCGCGCTCTATCTGGCCTCCACGCACTGGCCGTGGATCGGCGACCGCACCCGTCAGGTCGACGGGGCGCACGTCGCCCTGCTCTCCGCGGTGGCCAACCCCGTCGCCTGCAAGGTCGGCCCGGGCATGACCGCGGATGAACTGCTCGCGCTGTGCGAGCGGTTGGACCCGGACCGGGTGCCGGGCAGGCTCACCCTGATCGCCCGGATGGGCGCCCAGCTCGCCGCCCGGGGTCTTCCGCCGCTGGTGTCGGCGGTGCGCACCGCCGGGCACCCCGTCATCTGGCTCTGCGACCCCATGCACGCCAACACCGTCACCACCCCGGCCGGACGCAAGACGCGGTACGTGGAGTGGATCGCGCAGGAGGTGCGGGACTTCCGGGCGGCGGTCCTGGCGGCCTGCGGTGTCGCCGGCGGGCTGCACCTGGAGACCACGCCGGACGACGTGACCGAGTGCGCCCCGAATCCGTCGGCCGCCGATCAGGTGCACGAGACGTACACGAGTCTGTGCGACCCGCGGCTCCGCCCGGATCAGGCGGTGTCCGTCGTCGGGGCCTGGAACGACTAGGCCCCAGGCCTCAGGGCCACGGCGTGAGCCAACACCCCTACGGACCAAGGAGAATCCACATGGAAAGCAAGGTCGCTCTGGTCACCGGAGCAGCGGGAGGTATCGGCAGCGCGGTGGCCCGTGCGCTCGCCGAGGACGGCATGGCGGTGGCCGCCGTGGACCGGGACGCCGAGGGGCTCGACAACGTCGTGCGGAAGCTGACCGCCGACGGACTTGTCGCCGAGGCGTTCCCGGCCGACATCACCGACCGGGCCGAGGGGGGGCCCCGGGGGGGCCGGGGGGGGGGGCGGCGGGGCCCCCGGGGCCACCCCCGCCACCGCGGTCTTATAAACAAAAGAAGCCGCCGCCCCCCAAGGCAATGTATTTATA
>NZ_JBHYIG010000284.1:3360-12468 GCF_042740015.1 Streptomyces sp. NPDC059037 | reverse complement strand
GCCGCCCCCCGGCCCGCCGCCCCGGCGGGCGGGGGCGCGGCCCGCGCCACCGCCCGTCGGCCCGCCGCGGGATTCGCCGCCCTGCGCCCCCTGGCGCAGCGGCTCGGCGTGCGCTGGCCGGTGCTCGCGACGGCCGCCGGGGCCCTGCTGGCGCACGCCCGTTCGGGCAGCGGCGACGGGGAGATCGTCATCGGGCTGCCCGTGGCGTGCCGTACGGGAGAAACGGCCCGCGCGATCGCGGGGACGATGTCCAACACCCTGTCCCTGAGAGTGGAGGTACGGGCCGACCGGTCCGCCGCCGACATGGTGCGCGCCATCGGTGCCGAGATGACCGAGGCCCTCGCCCACCAGCGCTACCGGCAGGAAGACCTCCACCGCGACCTGGGCCTCACCGGCAGCGGACAGCGGATCCACGACGTCGCGGTGAACGTCATGCCCTTCAGCTTCGGCCGGAAGTTCGCCGGACGTCCGATGACCATGCACCACATCGCCGTCGGTCCCGTCGACGACCTGTCCGTCACCGTGCACCCGGAGGCCCACAGGTCCGGCCTGCGGGTGGACCTCTATGCCGACTCCGATCAGTACGGCCCGGCGGAGGCCGCGGCCGAAGCACGCCGCTACGCCCGCCTGCTCGGCAGGCTCACCGCCGAACCGGACCGCCCCGTGGGCGAGTTCGACCTGCTGTCGGCGGGGGAGCGGCGCCGTACCGTGCCGCGCGCCACCGTCCCCGATCCCCGGTCCGACCGCCGTACTCTGCCCGAACTCTTCGAAAGCCGGGCCGCCCGCACCCCGCACGCCGCGGCCGTCACCCACGGCCCGACGACCCTGAGCTACGGCGAGCTCAACGCTCGCGCCAACCGCCTGGCCAGGTCGCTCGTCCGGCGCGGCGCCGCACCGGGCCGCACCGTCGCGGTGGTGCTGCCCCGAAGTGTCGACCTCATCGTCGCGCTGCTCGCCGTGACCAAGACGGGCGCCGCCTACCTGCCCGTGGACCCGGAGTGGCCCGAGGAGCGCAGGGCCCTGATCCTGGCCGACGCCGATCCCGCCGACACGGTGACCACCGGCACTCTCGCGGACCACGCCGGCACCGGCGCGGACCGTGCAGGCGCGGCAACCGACCTGAAGGACACCGACCGCGCCGCCCCCCTCACCCCCGACCACACCGCCTACGTCATCTACACGTCGGGCTCCACCGGCCGCCCCAAGGGCGTGCTCGTCCCGCACCGCAACCTTGTCTCGCTGCTCGCCGCCACCCGCGCCGGGTTCGGCTTCCACAGCGGTGACGTGTGGACGATGTTCCACTCCAGCGCCTTCGACTTCTCCGTCTGGGAGATGTGGGGCGCCTTGGCGCACGGCGGACGTCTCGTCGTCGTCCCGCCGGACGTGGCCCGCTCGCCCAGAGACGTCTTGCGTCTCCTTGCCGACGAACGGGTCACGGTCCTGAACCAGACGCCTTCGGCTTTCCACGCGCTGGACCGGGCCGACGCCGAAGACCCCCGGCCCGGCCCGAAGCCGGCCCTGCGCCGGGTGATCTTCGGGGGAGAGGCGCTGCACCCCGCCCGGCTGCGCGACTGGCAGGAGCGGTACGGCGACGACGGCCCCGCCCTCGTCAACATGTACGGCATCACGGAGACCACGGTCCACGCGACCCGGCTCGACCTGACCCCCCGTCACAGCGCCGACCCTGGAAGCCCCATAGGCACCCCGCTGCCCGGCACCCGCCTCTACGTCCTCGACCACCGGCTGCGCCCGGTGCCGCCC
This sequence comes from Streptomyces sp. NPDC059037, assembly GCF_042740015.1. Classification (NCBI taxonomy): domain Bacteria; kingdom Bacillati; phylum Actinomycetota; class Actinomycetes; order Kitasatosporales; family Streptomycetaceae; genus Streptomyces; species Streptomyces sp. NPDC059037. Next base: position 10,707 of record NZ_JBHYIG010000284.1, on the reverse strand, counting down.
GGCACCGCGGGAGAGCTCTACGTCGCGGGCCCCGGCGTCGCGACGGGCTACCTCAACCGCCCCGCCCTCACCGCCGAGCGTTTCGTCGCCGACCCGTTCGGCCCGCCCGGCAGCCGTCTCTACCGTTCGGGCGACCGGGTCCGCCGACGGCCCGACGGCGATCTGGAGTACCTGGGCCGCGCCGACGACCAACTCGCGGTACGGGGATTCCGCATCGAGCCCGCAGAGGTCGAAGCCGCACTCCTCGACCAACCCGGCGTGACACAGGCCGCCGTGACAGCCCGCACGGACGGCGCGGGCACGCCACGCCTGTTGGGTTACGTCGTACCCGACCGGGCCGCGGCCGCGGAGCCGGCCGCCCCGTACCTCGCCCGCATCCGCACGCGACTGCGCCAGACCCTGCCCGCGCACCTGGTGCCCGCCAGGATCGTCGCCCTGGACGCCCTGCCGCTCACCCCCAACGGCAAGCTGGACCGGGCCGCCCTCCCGGAACCGCCCGACACCGCGCCCGGCGGCGCCACCGCCCCTGCCACCCCCGAGCAGCGGCGCGTCGCTGCCCTCTACGGCACCGTGCTCGGCATCGCACACGCCGGGCCCGACGACGGCTTCTTCGACCTGGGCGGCGACAGCATCAGCGCGACCCGCCTGGTCAGCGCGGTCCGGGCCGAACTGGGCGTGGACATCGACGTACGCGACGTATTCCAGCACCCCACCGTCGCGGGACTCGCGGCCCGTATCGCCGCGGCCGCACCTCTTGCCGCGGGCCCCGCCCCGCACCCAGGCGATCCGCCCGATCGCCTCCCCCTCTCCTTCGCGCAGCGGCGCCTGTGGTTCCTGCACACCCTCACGGGACCCGACAGCGCCTACAACGTGCCCCTCGTGCTGCATCTGACGGGGGAGACCGACCAGGAGGCGATGCGGGCGGCGCTCGCCGATCTGACGGACCGTCATGCGACGCTGCGCACCGTCGTCCGCGAGGACGAAGGCACCCCCTGCCAGCACGTCCTGCCCCCGGCCGAGGCCCGCCCCTCGCTCACCGTCACCCGCCTCCCAGGCGTGGACGGGAACGGCGATCTTTCGGCCGCGCTCGCCACGTCCGCCCGCCACTGCTTCGAGCTCGAGACGGAACTCCCGGTGCGTGCCGAGCTGTTCCACCTCGCTGAGGGCCGCCAGACCCTGCTCCTGCTGCTGCACCACATCGCCTGCGACCACGCCTCGCTCGAACCGCTCATCGCCGACCTCGCAACGGCCTACGCGGCCCGGCTGCGGGGCGCCGCGCCCGAGTGGCCGCCCGCTCCTGCCCGGCACGCGGACTTCACGCTCTGGCAGCGCGGACGCCTCGGCACCGACGAGGAACCCACCCCCTTCGCCCAACGCCAGCGCGCGCACTGGACGGAGGTGCTGGACGGACTCCCCGAGCGGATCGACCTGCCGGCCGACCGCCACCCCGGTCCGGACGGAGAGGGCCCCACAGGCTGCGGCGACACCGTGGACTTCCGTATTCCGCCCGTGGTGCACGCCCGTGTCGCCGCGCTCGCCGCCGAGGAGGGATCGACGCTCTTCATGGCGGTGCACACCGCCGTCGCGGCCCTCCTCACCCGGCTCGGCGCCGGCACCGATGTCCCGGTGGGCACGGCGGTCTCCGAGCGCGCCGACGCTCGCTGGGACCGCCTCGTCGGCTTCCTGGTCAACACGGTCGTGCTGCGCTCCGACACCTCGGGTCCGGTGACGTTCCGTGAGCTGCTGCGCCGGGTGACCCGGGCCGACCTCGCCGCCTTCGCCCATCAGGACCTGCCCTTCGACCAGGTCGTGAAGGCGCTTGCACCGCACCGCGCCGCCGGCGGGCAGCCCCTGGTCCAGGTGATGCTGACCGTCACTCCCGCCCTCCCCGAAACAATCCGGCTGCCGGGCCTGACCGCCACCCTGGGTACGGCTCCCACGGCCGCCGCCAAGTTCGAGCTGACCTTCAGCCTGTACGAGCACCGCGCCGCCGACGGCACCGCCCTGGGCCTGGACGGACGGCTCGAATACCGCACGGCCCTCTATGACCGGGCCACCGCCCAGAGCATCGGGAACCGCCTGACCCGCCTGCTCGCCCACGCGACCGCCGAGCCCGACACCCCCGTACACCTCATCGACGTACTGGAGGAGGGGGAGCGGCACCGCCTGCTCACCACTTGGGGCACCACTCCGCTCGCCACCCGGGGCACCACCGCGGCATCCACCGTCCCCGCCACCGTCCCGGACCGCTTCGCCGAACAGGCGCGGCGGACCCCGGACGCCCCCGCGCTCCGGACCACGGACCGGACCCTCAGCTATGCCGAACTCGATGCCCTGTCCGACGGGGTGGCAGCCCGACTGTCCGACCGCGGTGCCACGGCCGGCCGTCCCGTCGCGATCCTCATGGAGCGGAGCACGGACTTCGTCGTGGCGGCGCTCGCCGTGCTCAAGTGCGGCGCCGCGTACATGCCGCTGGACGCGAGGGCACCCGCCGCCCGGCAGACCGGGATGACGACCGCGGCGGGAGCACGGCTCCTGCTCGTCGACGACACGACGGCGGCGGCCGCGCGGGCCATCGAGGGCGCCAGGACGTTCAACGTACGCGCGCTCCTCGACGCCGGGGACGACGCCGGGGACGACGCCGGGGACGACGCCGGGGACGACGCCGGGGACGACGCCCGTGACGACGCCCGGGACGAAGCCCGTGACGACGCGCGGAAAACGAGTGCCGTACAAGACGCGCGGCCCGCGCCACGGAGCACCCCGACCCCCGCCTCCCTCGCCTACGTCATCCACACCTCGGGATCGACCGGCACCCCCAAGGGCGTGGCGATCAGCCACGCGGACGTCGTCGCCCTCGCGAGCGACAGCGTCTGGCGGAGCGGTGGGCCGCTGCGCACCCTGATGCACTCACCGCACTCCTTCGACGCGTCGGCCATGGAGCTGTGGGTCCCCTTGCTCAACGGGGGCGACGTCACCCTCGCCCCACCCGGCGAGCTCGACCTGCCGACGCTCGTGCGCCTGGTGCGCGGCACCGGCCTCAGCACCCTCTGGCTCACCTCCGGGCTCTTCCGGCTCGTCGCCGACGAGGACCCCGACTGTCTGCGCGACCTGGACGCCGTGTGGACCGGCGGCGACGTCGTGCCGCCGCACGCCGTCCGCGCCGTCCGCGAACACGCCCCGGACACAAGGGTGTTCAACGGCTACGGGCCGACCGAGTCCACCACGTTCGCGACCCGGCACGCCGTCACCGACGCCGACCTGGACCTTCCACGGGCCCGGTCCGGAGTGCCGATCGGACGCCCCATGGACGGCGGCCGTGCCTACGTACTCGATCCGCATCTGCAGCCCGCCCCCACCGGCGTGACCGGAGAGCTCTACCTTGCGGGCGCCGGCCTGGCCCGGGGCTACCTCAACCAGCCCGCGCTCACCGCGGAGCGCTTCGTCCCCGACCCGCACGGCGGGCCGGGCACCCGCATGTACCGCACCGGGGACCTCGCCCGCTGGCTTCCCGGCGGCACGCTCGCCTTCGTCGGCCGCGACGACGGCCAGGTGAAGGTGCGGGGCCACCGCGTCGAGACCGAGGAGGTCGCCTCGGCCCTCGCCACCCACCCCGACGTGCGCCAGGCCGTCGTCACCGTGCGGGAGGACCGGCCGGGCCAACAGAGGCTCACCGCCTACCTGGTTCCGGCGGACGGCCGCACCCTCGACATCGACGCCGTACGGGAACACGCCGCGCGCACCCTGCCGGATTACATGCTGCCGCAGGCGTACGTCGCCATGGACCGGCTCCCGCTGACCCGCCACCACAAGCTCGACCGGGCGGCTCTCCCCGCGCCGGGCCGGGCGGCTTCCCGCCCGGGACTCCCGCGCACCGCTCGCGAACGCGTGCTGTGCGACATCGTCGCGGAGCTGCTCGACGCCCCGTCGACCGGCATCCACGACGGCTTCTTCGACATCGGCGGCGACAGCATCACCGCGATCCAGCTGGCGAGCCGGGCCCATGCGGCGGGCCTGCGGATCAGCGTGCGGGACGTGTTCCGCCACTCCACCGTGGCACGTCTTGCCGAAGCGGCGGAAGCCGTCGCGCCGGACCGGGCCCCCACCCCCGACGCTGCGGACGAGGGCGAGAGCACGGAAGCGCTGCCCCTCACTCCGGTCATGCACTGGTGGCTGGCCCAACCCGGCGGCGACCGGGCGTCCTTCAGCCAGCACGTCACCGTGCGCACCCCACCCGGCCTGACCCACGAGCACCTCGTCGCCTCGCTCCAGACACTCGTCGACCACCACCCGGCCCTGCGGCTGCGCCTCGACGCCCCCGGGGAGCCGGGTCAGGCGAGGCTCAGGACGGTCCCACCGGGCGCGGACTGTGCCGGCACGCGCGGCCCCGCCGACCGCGTCCACCGCGTCGACGCCACCGCCGAGGGGCACCGCCTCCCCGAACTCCTCGCCGACGCCGTACGAGCGGCCAGGGCACGACTGGACCCCGCCACGGGCGCCATGGTCGCCGCGGAGTTCCTGGACCTCGGCCCCGACCGGCCCGGCCGGCTCGTGCTCGCCGTGCACCACCTGGCGGTCGACGGCGTCTCCTGGCGCATCCTGCTGCCCGACCTGGCCGCGGCCCACCGAGCCGTGGCCGCCGGCCGCCCGGCCGAACTGCCCACCGCACCGACCTCGTTCGGCGGCTGGGCCAAGTACCTCACCCTCCAGGGAGAGACGGGGGCCCGGCGCGACGAACTGCCGCTGTGGGAGGACGCCCTGACGGGCACGGCCCCGCTCACGGACCCCACCCGCACCGCCACTCACCGGCACTTCGGCAGCACGGTCGCAAGCCGCACGCTCACCCTGCCCCCGGAGCGCACCCGCCCCCTCCTGACGGACGTACCGGCCGCCTTCCACTGCGGCATCGAGCCCGTCCTGCTCACCGGTCTCGCACTCGCCCTCGAAGAGTGGCGCCGCCGCAGGGGTCTGACCGCCGCCGGCCAGGGGCTCACCGTAAATGTCGAGTCGCACGGGCGCCCCGACCTGCCCGACCGGGACCTCACACGCACCGTGGGCTGGTTCACCAGCATGTTCCCCGTTCGTCTGGAAGCCACCGGCTGCACATGGACCGACGTGTGGACGGCGGGCCCGCGCCTCGGCCGGGCGCTCAAGCGCACCAAGGAACGGCTGCGGGCCGTCCCCGACCGGGGCATCGGCTACGGCGTGCTGCGCCACCTCGACCCGGAGACCACACCCGGGCTCGCCCGCCTGCCTCAGCCCCGGATCAGCTTCAACTACCTGGGCAGGATGGCCGCGCACGGCACCCGGGACTGGCACCTGACCCCGGACCCCACCGAGACGGCCACGGCCCATGGCGAGGCCGATCCCCGTACGGAGCCCGGCACCGGGCCCGACCCGGCCGGGCCGACCACCCCCGGCCGCGCCCCGCACCTCGTCGGCCTCGACGCCCTCACCCTCGACGGCCCGCACGGGCCCCGCCTCCACGCCACCTGGACCTGGGACGCCTCGGCGCTCACGGACGGCGAGACGGCCGAACTGGCCGAGCTGTGGTTCACCGCACTCGACGCGCTGGTCATCCACGCCAGAACCGCTGGCTCCGGCGGCCACACCCCGTCGGACCTGCCCCTCGTACCCCTCACCCAGCAGGAGGTCGAGAGGCTGGAGACGGCGCACCCCGGCCTGTCCGACGTACTGCCCCTGACCCCGCTCCAAGAAGGGCTGCTCTTCCACTCCTTGTACGCCCCGCACCGCCCGGACACCTACCAGGCGCAGTGTGTCCTGCATCTGCGGGGCGACCTGGACCCCGGCGCGCTGCGCACCGCGGCGGCCGCCCTCCTGCGGCGCCACCCCCACCTCGGGGCGGCGTTCGTCCACGAGGACCTGGCCCGCCCGGTCCAGGCCGTACCGCGCCCGCAGTCACCGCCCTGGCGGGACGTCGACCTCACCCGGGTGCATGCCGCACGCCGTGACCGGGTGATCGCCCGGATCACCGACGCCGACCTGCACGAGCGCTTCGATCTCGACCGCCCTCCGCTGCTGCGGTTCACGCTGTTCACGCTGGGCCCCGGCGAGTTCCGGCTGGCCCTGACACACCATCACCTCATCCTGGACGGCTGGTCGGTGTCCCTGCTGGTCGGGGAGCTCCTCGCGCTCCATGCCCAGGGAGGCGACCCCGACGCGCTGCCCCCGGTCACGCCCTACCGCGAGCACCTGGCCGTGCTGGCCCGCAGCGACCGGGACGCGGCGCGCGAGGCTTGGCGGGCCGCGCTCGACGGCGTACCCGATCCGCTCCGGCCCGGTGCCCCGCCCGTCGCCGCCCCTTCGGCGGCCCCGGCCGGCACCGCACGGACCGAGACGTCAGTGCCGCTCACGGAATCCCTCCGTGGGCTGAGGACGCACGGCCGCACGCTCAACGCGGCCGTCCAGGTTGCCTGGGCCTTGCTCCTGGCCCGGCGGACCGGAGCGCGGGACGTGGTGTTCGCCACGACCGTCTCGGGGCGCCAGCCCGAACTCCCGGGCATGGAGTCGATGATCGGCCTGTTCATCAACACCGTTCCGGTACGCCTGACCGTCACCCCGTCCGAACCGGTCATGGACCTCCTCACCCGCTTCCAGCGGGAGCAGTCCGCACTGCTGCCCCACCACCACCTGGGGCTCGGCGAGATCCAACGGGCCGCGGGGCGCAGGGACCTGTTCGACACCCATGTCGTCTTCGAGAACTACCCCATCGACCGGGCCGGTCCGGCGGGAACGGCTGCCGGCCTGCGGCTGGTGCGCAGCGAAGGCCGCGACGCCACGCACTACGCCCTGTCCCTGGCGGCGTTCGCCGACGAGTCCCGCCTGACGCTGCGCCTGTCCCACCGCACGGACACCGTGACCCGGGCGGACGCCGCGTCGGCCGCCGGTGAACTCGCCCTGATCCTGGCGGTGATGGCCGCCGACCCGTACGCCCCGGTGGCGAAGCTGCTGCGCCCCGAGCCGCACCCGGGACCGCTCCCCAAGCCGAGCGCCGACCAGACCCGTCGGCCGTGAGAGGAAGGACCGACCACCATGACCACCAACCCCTTCGACGATGCCGAAGGCGTCTTCCACGTCCTGGTCAACGAGGACGGGCAGCACAGCCTGTGGCCCTCGTTCAGCCCGGTGCCCGCGGGCTGGCGGGCGGTGCTCAGCGACGCGAACCGGCAGTCGGCCCTCGCGTACGTCGACGAGCACTGGACGGACATGCGGCCGAGGGCGGCGCGCCAATAGCAGGAGAGGGGGGGGGGGGGTGGGGTGGGGGGGCCGCGCCCACCACCCCCCCCAACCCGCCCAGCACCCGCCGGACGGGGGAAGACCGCGCGG
>NZ_JBHYIG010000284.1:0-3350 GCF_042740015.1 Streptomyces sp. NPDC059037 | reverse complement strand
ACTCCCTCCACCCCCCCCCCCCCACCCCCACCACACCCCCCCCCCCCACACCGCCCCGTTTCTCGCCGCTATCCAGTGCTGCGGACGGTGTACCAGCCGTAGGGGCTCAGGCCCCCGCCGAGATCCACGCCCTCCACCGCGAATCCCGCCGCGGCCACGCAGGATTCGACTTCTTCGTGCCCGATGAGGAGAACCCGCTCACTGAACTCCACCGCCGGCACCGTGTTCTCCCCGTTCTCCTCGTTCGCCTCGATGCGAGTTCCCAGGGTGAGGAGATCCCCCTCGTCGACCGTGGCGGTGACGGTGACGAGACCACCGCCGCGCGTGTCGGGAAACGTCACACTGTGCTGCGCAAGGAGCGGCTCGTAGGCCTGCTTGGCGTAGTACTCGAACGAGAGCGAACCTCCCGGCTTCAGTACATCGCGTACGTGGGACAGAGCACCCACGAGTTCCTCGCGCGAGCGCACACAGGCGAGCGAGCCCAGCGTGGAATAGGCCGCATCAAAGGCCCCGTTCACCGGCAGTTCATTGCGGAAATCCGCCTCGACCAGCGATACGTTCCCCGGAACACCCTTCGCGCGGAAAACGCTCAGCATCGGATCGGAGTTGTCGACCCCGACCACCTCCGCGGCGATCGCCGCCACGGGCATCGCGATACGACCGGTGCCCACACCGATCTCGAGCACCCGAGAACCTGTGACGTACGGCCGAAGCCGCTCCACCGACGGGCCGGTGGCCACGGCCGCCGAGATCAGCGAGTCGTACACGGACGCCACCGCGTCGCCGTACTGGACACTCGACGAGGTCATGGGTTCACCGACTCATAGCCGAATACCATGTCGTACTTGGGCTCTTCACTGTGGTCGTAGCCCGAGTAACGCACCAACAGCACCTGGAAGTACGGGAATCCTGGCTCCGGTGCGATGCGGTGGCGGACGAATTCGTTGATGAGCCGATGGGTGGCCTTCTTGGACGTCTCGCCCAGCGGCGTCGTCCCTCCCGGGTTGTGCAACAGGGTTGATGTCACATCGAAGATGGCCTTCTCGAATCGGCGGCCGGGGAACCAGAACGTGTGGATCATCTTGCGCGGACTGATGGAGTACACCTCCCGCCATTCCGTGTGCTCCGTCTTGTGCTCGTTCGCAAGCCGGTACAGGAAGTGCTGGTCCTCCACAGACGGATTCGGAGCGAAGAAGCGCCAGTTCGGGATGGCGATACCGGACCCCGTCTTGTCCGCCTTCCGGATCCTGTCGTAACTGCGGTCGGGGTGCTGGGCCAGTACCGATGCGATGAACCAGCCCGCGAGGACCACCGGAACGGCCCGCTCCAGGACATCCGCCGCCGCTACCGTTGCCTTTCTCATGCCGCCTCCCGCTGTTCCTGCCGGCCGTCGCCCAGCATTCCCTCGATGGCCTTGGCCGTGAGAGCGGCGGTTCCTGTTCCACTGACGACGGAGAAATGTGTCGCGTCCGCAATGGTGGTCACCTCGCCCCGGGTGCCGGAAGAGACGTACTCCTCGAGCAGTTCGCGATGCTCGGGGCTGTTCCGCAGCGTCTGCTCGGCCGCTATCACGGAAACAGGAATCTCCAGCCGGTCCAGCGGCCTGCCGCCGTCGATCATGAACGCATAGGAGTGGCCCCACTCCCGCCGCGCCGCGCGCCAGGTGGCGGAGGCCGAGACTTCGAGGCGCAGCGCCCGGTGGTGGGCGGTTCCCCGCGCGAAGGCGAACATCTCCCTCTTGTCCAGGAGCAGTCCGCCGCCGAAGAGCGTCGTCCACGGCCCCAGCCTGATCGTCATGTCCGCCGCCCGGGCCCCCTCGCGCTGCCTTGGGGAGTGCAGCAGCTCGCGCGGGTGCGTGGGGTCCACCAGGACCACCCCTTCCACCAGCTCCGGAGCGGCCGCTGCGGCGCGGTGGACGAGGTAGCCCCCGAGGGAGTGCCCGGCCAGCACGCAGGTGCGCCGGCCGCCGAGCGCGACGGTGACCACGTCCACCAGGTCGTTCACGGACTCGCTGAGCGAGTACGCGTCGGGGCAGCGCCGCAGCGAACTGCGGTAACCGGCGCGGTCGTACAGCACGACTGTGACCGCAGGGTCCAGGTGGTCGGCGACGAGCAGCCACGCCGTGGACGTGCTCATCAGTCCCGCATCGCAGACCAGCACGGGGCCGTCCGGTGCGCCGCGCCGCAGGTGGTACGTGATGATGTTGCCGCTCCCGCAGCGCGTGCTGTGCCGCTCGAAGCCGCTGTGGCCGCGCCAGGTCGCGACGGCCGCGTAGCCCTGGTGCACGAGCCCGGCGGCGAGACACGCGGCAAGGCCGGTGCCGGTCAGCTTCGGGAACGTCAGTGAGCCGATTCCGGGGGTCACTCCGCTTCCCCCGTCCCCTTGGCCAGCGCGCGTACGGCCGGATAGGTGGAAGAGAACGCCAACGCGAATCGAGACAGGCCCATCAGCCGGGCATTGGCCAGATGGAAGCCGCCCATCACGACCAACCCGGCATCGATGAACTTGCCCTTCTTGAGCAGCAGCAGCGGAAATCCACATTCGATGGCGAGCACGGTGTGACAGAGCGCGCGGGCTGCTTTTGGATGCTTCTCAAGATTCTTGAAGAACCATTCGTCGCCGTACGTCTGGGTGCGCATGATCTTTGTCAGCGCTTCACCGGAACGCCAGGTATCTCCGGGGAGCTTGGCCCACCCCGATGCCCCGTAAGACAGCACGGTCTGGGCGCCGATGAAATGCACCGCTGCCGTGCGGCTCGACTCGGTGCCCCCGGCCCTGCCGAGAGAGGCTGCCGCTTGCACAAGGAAGGAAACCTGGTCGGACCCGTCGGTGCCGAACAAATGCCGATGGTAGACAAGGATCTGGCTGCCTGCGAGATATGCGTCGGCTGCCATTCGCACCTTGTTGTTCCGTACCGGGGAAATGAGCACCGCTGCCGCCAGGGCCCGTGATCCATGGATTGCCTGTGTGACGGTCTCACGGGCGATGAAATCCCTGGCCGCCTGCTTGAATCTGCCCTTGGCAGGAACCTGGTCTCTTAGCTGGGTCCAGTCGTTGAGTCCGCCCGGCATTCGGTCACTTTTACGTGCCAGGTACTCAAGGCTCGAAAGGAGATGAGTGGTGGCGGAGATTCGCTCGGCAGTGGAGAGGGGCCGGGCACGCACGGATTCCGCGACTTTCCGGAGACATGACAGCATGCTCTCTATCCCTGTTTCTGGGCAGCGGGACGGGGGGGGGGGGGAAGTTGTTTGGGGGAAGCGGGAAAAAATTAGAAATAAAAAAATATATTTTTTTTGAGGTTTAGGACGGGGGGGGGCGGACCGCCCACCCCCACACCCCCACCCCACCAA
>NZ_JBHYIG010000283.1:0-12509 GCF_042740015.1 Streptomyces sp. NPDC059037 | reverse complement strand
TCGATGCCGACCGGCACGGTGGTGCGCCGCTCGATGGGCAGGCCGACCTTGGTGTGGCCCTGGCGGGGGGGCGCTTGGGCGGCGGCCGCGGTGGCCCCCTGCGGGGTGTCGGCCTGGGCGGTGCCGCCGGTGAAGGCGCCGAGCCCGAGCCCGGCACCGGCGAGTCCGGCGGTGCGCAGCACGGTGCGGCGGGAGTGGCCGTCGGAGGACGTGTGGCCCTCGGCGGACTCGTCAGGGGCCGGTGTCGCGTTCTCGTCGTGCATCGGGACCTCCGTAGCGATGGGCGGCTGGTCTCTACCACTGGGGCGGAAGCCACCCTGATAGGGGTGCGGCGGAGGCGCAAGGGACGGAAGTGGCCAGAGAGTTGGACTTCTGTCGCCCAGTGCAGGGACTCGTCGTCGCGGCAGGCCTGAAACAGCTGTTTCGCAGCGCCGCTCCCTGCTATCCGCAGCGCCGCTCCCTGCCATCCGCAGCGCCGCTCCCTGCTACCCCTGGCCGCCCACCGCGACAAGACCCGTCTCGTACGCGGCAATCACCGCCTGGGCACGGTCGCGGACGCCCAGCTTTCCGAAGACGCTGGTGATGTGGTTCTTCACGGTCGACACGCTGATGTCCATCGTGTCCGCGATCTCCGCGTTGTCGAGCCCCGTGGCCATGAGCCGCCACACCTCCAGCTCGCGCGGGGTCAGGTCGTTCACGCTCACGGAGGGCGGCTCCGGGCGGCGCGGGGTCCTGACGTACGTGGAGATCAGCCGGGTCAGCAGCCGGGGTGCGACCGCGGCCTCCCCGGTGTGCACCACGCGCACCGCAGCGACCAGTTCCTCCGGGGAGATGTCCTTGGGCAGAAAGCCGTAGGCTCCCGCGCGCAGCGCCGCCACCACGTACTCGTCCATGTCGAAGGTGCTCAGCGCGAGCACCCGGCACCCGGGCAGCTCCCGGGCGAGCTGCCCGGTCGCGCCGACTCCGTCGAGGACCGGCATCCGGATGTCCATCACGACGACGTCGGGCCGCAGCCGGTGCGCGAGGGCCACCGCCTCCGCGCCGTCGCCCGCCTCGCCCACCACCTCGAAGGCCGGATCGGGCGAAAGGATCAGCGCGAGGCCGCGCCGCACCAGCGGCTGGTCGTCCGCGATCAGCACCCTGATCGTCCGTCCAGTCATCGAGCCGTCCGCCGACTCACTTGCCGTCTCGCTCATCGCAGCGCCCCCTCCTCGGCCTTCAGCGGCAGCCGGGCCGACACCCGGAACCCGCCCTCGTCCTGCGGACCGGTCTCCAGCGTCCCGCCGTACAGCGCGACCCGCTCCCGCATCCCGACAAGCCCGTAACCGGACCCCGACGCGGAGCCCCCGAAGCCGCTGCCCGCGCCGTCGTCCGACACCTCCACGGCCAACCCGTCCGGTTCGTACGTCAGTTGTACGGTCGCCCGCGCCTCGCCCGCGTACTTGCGCGCGTTGGTCAACGCCTCCTGCACGATCCGGAACACGGTCAGGCCCACGCTCGGCGGCAGCGGCCGCTCATCGCCCCGTACCTCCAGTGCCGTCGGCAGACCGGCCCGGCACGACTCGGCCACGATCCGCTCCAGGTCCCCGACCCCGGGCTGCGGGGCGGTCGGCGCGTCCTCCGATTCGTCCCCGGCGCGCAGCACGTCAAGGAGCTGCCGCATCTCGCGCAGGGCCATCCGCCCGGAACCCTCCAGGGTGACCAGCGCCTCCCTGACCACCTCCGGATCACCGGCGAGGTTCGCACGGGCGCCCCCGGCCATCAGCTGCATGGTGGTGATGTGGTGCGCCACGATGTCGTGCAACTCCCTGGCGATGCGCCGCCGTTCGTCGGCCACCGCGCGGTCGGCGAGCAGCAGGCGCTTGGCCTCGATGTCCCGCTGCCAGTGGTTCATCACGGCCGCGCCGATGAGCACGAGCACCCCGGTGGCCGCGTTGGCCAGCACGTCCACGACGGTCGGCGGCGGCGCCTGCCCCACCAGCGGCATCGCCACGGCCACCGGCGTCACCGCCGCCGTCACGACCCGGCCCCGGCACCGCACGACCGTGTAGAGGGCGACCACGACGGTGATGTTGAAGTGCTGCGAGACCGGAACGGTCAGGTTCAGCACCAGGTTCACCACCAGGACGGCCGCAAGTGCCGACAGCGGGGCGCGGCGGCGGGCGAGGAGCGGCAGCGCGGACACCACGAGGAGCGCGAACCCCGCCGCCGGGACATACCCGAGGTCGGCATGGCTGCTGAGCGTGAAGCCGATCAGATCCAGGGCCGCGGCCCCGACCGCGACCAGGCCGTCGTTGCGCGTCCATGGCAGCGTCTCGCCGCTCGGCGGAGCCCCCGAAGCCCCGGAGCCCCCACCGGCAGGGCGCGTCGTCGACATTTCTGGTCCTCCCCCCAGCCGCCCGCGCCGGCCGCTGCCGGTACGTCACGACTGTCATGTCTTGATCCATTCTGGCATCGGCTTTCGGATCCACCCCCTCCTCCGGTCCGATCCTCGGTCTGGGACCACGGTCCTGGTCGGTGGCCTCGTACGGCCCTTGCTCCCAGTGCGCTTCTCGTTCCGCGCTCGGACGAATCGCCGGATCCGCGCTGATGAGCTGGTCACAGGCCGGGAGAACCCGGCGCTCCACCCACTGCCGGAGGAAAAAGTGATCCGCGCCCTGACCGGGTTCTCCACCCGCAATCCATGGAAGGTCATCGCCCTCTGGGCGGTGATCGGCATGTTCCTGACGCTGCTCAGCCAGGCGCTGGTCTACCGCGTCACCGAGACCCAGAGCGGCGACTTCCTGCCCGCGAAGTACGACTCGGCCGCCGCGCTGAAGATCGCCGAGGAGCGGTTCGGGGTGCAGCCCGACGCCAACACGGTGACCGTCCTCGTCGCCCGCGAGGACGGCAGGCCCCTCACCGGACCCGACCACCGCCGCGTCGGCGCCGTCGCCGAGAAACTGGGCCGCCAGCGGGTCGAGATGCCCGAGCCGAAGGAGGACACTCCCGCCTTCCTGACCGAGGACCACTCCCAGACGCCCGAGGTCAGCCCCGCCATGGTCGCGCCCGACCGCGACTTCGAGCTGCTCTCCGTACAACTGACGGGCAACTCGACGGACCCCGGTCTGCACGACCTCTACCGCGCCTTCCGCGACGAGGCGAAGGACGAGTTCGCCGAGGCCGGGATGCGCACCGGATTCACCGGCGGTCTCGCGGACCTCGTCGACACCGGCGACGCCGAGGAGACCACCGAGAAGGTCGTCGGCATCCTGATGGTCGGCCTGATCGTGCTGATCAACATCCTGGTGTTCCGCAGCGTGCTCGCCGCGTTCGTTCCGCTGCTCGCCGTCGTCATCATCGGCGGCGCGGCGGCGGGCGCGGTCGTCGGCGCCGCGATGCTCACCGGCATCAAACTCGACCCCTCCACCCCGAGCATGATCAGCGTCGTCCTGATCGGCATCGGCGTCGACTACTTCCTCTTCCTCCTCTTCCGCTTCCGCGAACAGCTGCGGGCCCACCCCGACGCGCCCGCGCGGACCATTTCGGGCGAGGTCAGCGCCCGCGTCGGCACCGCGATCACCTCGGCCGCCCTCACCATCGTGGCCGCCTTCGCGACGCTGGGGATCGCGACCTTCGGACAGTTCCGTGTGCTCGGTCCGGCGATCGCCGTCGCGGTGCTCGTCATGCTCCTTGCCAGCCTCACGCTGATGCCCGCGCTGCTCGCGGTCACCGGGCGCAAGATGTTCTGGCCCTCACGCTCCCTCAAGCGCGAGCCCCGGCCCGGCGCGGCCGCCCGCCTCGGCGATCTCGTCGCCCGCCGCCCGTTCACCCTCGTGCTGGCCTCCGTCGCCCTGCTCGGAGCGCTCGCGGCCGGCCTTGTCGGCATCCGGATGGACTTCGGGCAGACGACCGGTGAGCACGACACCCCGGCCGCGACCACCGCCGCCGAGATCTCCCGCGCGCTGCCCGCCGGAGTGTCCGACCCGACCACCGTCTACGTCACCGCCAAGGAGGGCCGCACCCTCACCGCCGAAGGAATCGGCGCCCTGCCCAAGGCCCTCGCCGAGGTCAAGGGCGTCGGCCAGGTCGGCAAGACCGCCCTCAACGGCGACCGCACCGCCGCCCGTATCGACCTCTATCTGACCGCCGACACCCAGAGCCAGCAGGCCCGCGACCTCGTCTCCGGACCCGTCCGCGACACCGTCGCCGACCACACCCCCGCCGGGACCGAAGCCCATGTCGGCGGCACGGCCGCGATCTTCGCCGACATCTCCACCGCCGTCGATCACGACCTGAGGATCGTGTTCCCGGTCGCCGCCGCGCTGATCGCCCTCATCCTGCTCGTCCTGCTCCGCAGTCTGCTCGCCCCGGCCATCCTCATGATCGCCGTCGGTCTCGGTTTCGCCGCGACCCTCGGCGCCTCCGCCCTCGTCTTCCAGCACCTTCTCGACGAGCCGGGCGTCAACTTCGTTCTGCCGCTGGTCCTTTTCCTCTTCGTCGTCGCCCTCGGCACCGACTACAACATCCTCATCAGCGACCGCATCCGAGAGGAGATGGAACACCCGGGACCGGCCCGCGCCGCCGTCGCCCGCGCGGTGCGCCACACCGCGCCCGCCATCGCCACGGCGGGCGTCGTCCTCGCCGCCTCCTTCGGCAGCCTCGGCGTCAACTCCAACCCCGGCACCCAGCAGATCGGCTTCGCGACGGCGCTGGGCATCATGCTCTCCGCCTTCGTCCTCTCCATCGTCCTGGTGCCCGCGCTCGCCGCGATCCTCGGGCGCAGCACCTGGTGGCCGGTCCGCCCGGGGCGCGCTCATGCCCGCCGGCGCGCCGAGCCCATGGCTTCCCGGCCGCACCACGACCGCGAAGCCGTGCACTGACCGGTCCCGGCTGACGGGCTCCGGGCGACATCACGGACGGGTCGCGCGCTCCAACTCCAGGAGTACGGAGTAGTAGTGACGGCCCGTCGCATGGTCCATGCCGACCTCGCACATGCGGTTCGCCGAGAGGTGCGCGTCGAAGTCCCGTGCCGTGACCTCGGCCGCCTCCTTGCGGGTCGCCGACTCCGTCAGCTCCTTGTGCAGCATCCCGCGGTCGCCCGCGAAGGCGCAGCAGCCGGCGTCGTCCGGGACGACCACTTCATCCGCGCACGCCTCGGCCAAGGTCCGCAGCTGCGCCTCGTCGCCGAGGTGGCTCATGGAACAGGTGGGGTGCAGGACGGCGGAGCCGACCGTGCGGTACACCGTCAGGTGGGGGAGCAGTTCGTCGGCGGCCCAGACGAGGGAGTCGACGATGGTCAGCTCCTGGTGCAACTGCCGGTTGTCGGCGGTGAGATGGGGCACGACCTCGTGCGCGATGCCGAGCGTGCAGGACGAGGCGTCCACGACCAGCGGCAGCCGGCCGCCCGCCGTCCAGCCCCAGGCGGCCTCGACGATGCGGTTGGCCATGACGGTGTTGCCCGCTTCGTACCCCTTGGAGTGCCAGATCGTCGCGCAGCACGTCCCGGCGACATCGTCCGGAATCCAGACCGGCCTGCCCGCGCGCGTGGAGAGGGCGACCAGCGCCTCGGGCAGCGAGCGGTCACCGGGGCTGCCGAAGATGCGGTTGACGCACGCCGGGTAGTAGACGGCGCTCGCGCCCACGCGTGCGGTGTACGGGAGCCTGCGGGCGGCGGCTCCGGGGATGACCGGCAGCCACTCGGGGATCAGATCGGGGCGTACGGCCTTGCGCGCGGCGCGGGTCACCGTGGTCAGGAGCCGGTCGCTGATCCGGTCGGCGGCGGCCACGGCAAGGCGTGCGGAGGCCTCGACCGCCTTGAAGTTCCTGGCGGCGAGCGCGGCCGCCCGCTCCTCGCGCGGGGAGTGCCGCGCGTGCCGGAACTCCTTCATCAGCGCGCCGGTGTCGATGCCGACCGGGCAGGCGAGCTTGCAGGTCGAGTCCCCCGCGCAGGTGTCCACGGCGTCATAGCCGTACGCGTCGACCAGGCTGTCCTCGACCGGTGATCCCGCCGCCTGGCGCATCATCTCGCGGCGCAGCACGATCCGTTGGCGCGGTGTCGTCGTCAAGTCCTCGCTGGGGCAGGTCGGTTCGCAGAAGCCGCACTCGATGCACGGGTCCGCGATCAGCTCCACCTTGGGGATCGTCTTCAGACCCCGGAGGTGCGCCTTCGGGTCGCGGTCCAGGACGATGCGCGGCGCGAGCACCCCGTCCGGGTCGATGACCTGCTTCGTGCGCCACATCAACTCCGTGGCCTTGGCGCCCCATTCGAGCTCCAGGAAGGGTGCGATGTTGCGCCCCGTCGCGTGCTCGGCCTTCAGCGAACCGTCGAAGCGCTCGACGGTCAGCCGGCAGAAGTCGTCCATGAACGCGGCATAGCGCTCCACGTCCGACGGCTTTCCCGCGTCGAAGGCGAGCAGGAAGTGCAGATTGCCGTGTGCGGCGTGGCCCGCGACGGCCGCGTCGAAGCCGTGCCGCGTCTGGAGATCGAGAAGGGCCTCGCAGGCGTCGGCGAGTCGGGACGGCGGCACCGCGAAGTCCTCGGTGATCAGCGTCGTCCCGGAGGGACGCGAACCGCCGACAGCCGTCACGAACGCCTTGCGTGCCTTCCAGTAGCCCCCGATCGTCTTCGCGTCGCGGGTGAACGCGTTCGTCACCGAGGCGACCGGCGCGACCAGTTCCAGCCCCTCGACGACCTGGGCGGCCGCAGCTTCGTACGCCTCCTGACGCGCCTCGTCCGGTGCGCGGAACTCCACCAGGAGCGCCGCCGTCGACTTCGGGAGCCGCCCCCAGTCGGCGGGCACCCCCGCGACACGGGTCGACGCGCGCAGTGTGTTGCCGTCCATCAGCTCGACGGCCAGCGCGCCCGCCTCGTTGAACAGCGGGACCGCCGCGGCCGCGGCCGGCAGGGACGGGAAGAACAGCAGGCCCGTGGTCACCCGGCGGTCCAGCGGGAGCGTGTCGAAGACGACCTCGGAGATGAAGCCGAAGGTGCCCTCGGAGCCCACCATCAGACCCCGCAGGATCTCCACGGGCGTGGCGCCGTCCAGGAAGGCGTCCAGGCGGTAGCCGTTCGTGTTCTTGATCTCGTGCTTGGCGCGGATGCGGGCGGTGAGCTCCGGGTCCGCCTCGATCTCGCGCTTGATCGCCAACAGGCCCTCGCAGAGGGCGGGTTCGGCGTGCGCCAACTGCTCGTCGGCGTCCGGCTCCGCCGTGTCGACGACCGTGCCCGTCGGCAGGACGAAGGTGAGGGATGCGACCGTGCGGTACGAGTTGCGGGTGGTGCCCGCTGTCATCCCGGAGGCGTTGTTCGCGACGACCCCGCCGATCGTGCACGCGATCGCGCTCGCCGGGTCGGGGCCGAGCACGCGTCCGTGCCGGGCGAGCGTGGCGTTGGCCCGCACGACCGTCGTCCCCGGGCCGAGCCGCGCCCGCTCCCCGTCGCCGATGACCTCGACGCCCGCCCAGTGCTCACGCACGTCGACCAGGATGTCCTCGCCCTGCGCCTGGCCGTTGAGCGAGGTGCCCGCCGCGCGGAAGACGACCTCGCGGCTCCTGCCGTGCGCGTACGACAGGACGGCGGAGACGTCGTCGATGTCCTGTGCGACGACCACCACCTGCGGCACGAAGCGGTAGGGGCTCGCATCGGACGCGTACCGCACCAGGTCGGAGATGCCCGTCAGGACCTTGTCGGGGCCGAGCAGCGCGGAAAGCTCCGAGCGCAGCGGCTCCGGAGTGCCCGTGGACCGCCGGTCCGGCACCCGGTCGGGCGCCGGTCCCTCCGTGCGCGACGTCGGGCGCAAGGCCTGCGGCTTCGGCTCCAGCAGCGGCATGGGCTCTCCTCGGCGAGGTCGGCGGTGGCGGCGGGGCCGGCGGCGTCGGCGACGGTCTCAGCGGCGGCGGACGTCCGGCACATCGAACAGCGCGTTCAGCAGGCCGCCGAGCTGGGTGCGCTGCTCGGCGTCCAATGGAGCAAGGATGTCCTCTGCGGCGGCCCGGCGCGCGCTGCGCAGCTCCCTGAGCGCACCGCGTCCGGCGTCGGTGAGCTCGATGCGGATCACCCGGCGGTTGGTGGGATCGGGCACGCGCCGGACGAGCTCACTCGCCTCCAGGCCGTCCACCAGGCTCGTCACCGCGCGCGGCACCACTTCGAGGCGCTGGGCGAGGTCGGCCATGCGGGGCGGCGTCTCGCAGTGCGCGAGGGTGCGCAGCAGACGGGACTGGGCCGGGGTGATGCCGATCGGCACCAGATGGCGCTTCTGGATGCGGTGCAGCCTGCGGGTCAGCCGCAGCAGCTGTTCGGCGAGCAGGCCGTCGGCGTCCGGGGTGTTCATGCGGGAACATTATCAGGACCTTGTGCATTGTGAGTATAGGTAACAGTGAGCTATGCTCCATCAGTCATCGTCGGCTCGTGGACCGTCCGTCAGGGGCGGCCCGCGAGCCGACGGCCGCCTCACCTCCCGTAGGAGCCCATGCGTCACGACGAACCCCGGTGGACACCGCAGCCGCCCTTGGTCCCGGGCCAAGAGGAGCAGCCGCGGCAGATCCGCCGCATCCTGCGCCTCTTCCGCCCCTATCGCGGCCGCCTCGCGATCGTCGGCCTCCTGGTCGGCGCCGCGTCGCTCGTCTCGGTCGCCACCCCCTTCCTGTTGAAGGAAATCCTCGACACCGCCATCCCGCAGGGACGGACGGGCCTGTTGAGCCTGCTCGCCCTCGGCATGATCCTCAGCGCTGTCGTCACCAGCGTCTTCGGCGTCCTGCAGACACTGATCAGCACGACGGTCGGCCAGCGCGTCATGCACGACCTGCGCACGGCCGTCTACGGCCGGTTGCAGAGCATGTCGCTCGCCTTCTTCACCAGGACCCGCACCGGTGAGGTCCAGTCCCGCATCGCCAGCGACATCGGCGGCATGCAGGCGACGGTCACCTCCACCGCCACGTCCCTGGTCTCGAACCTCACCAGCGTCGTCGCCACCATCGTCGCGATGCTCGCCCTCGACTGGCGCCTCACCGTCGTCTCGCTGCTCCTGCTGCCCGTGTTCGTGTGGATAAGCCGCCGGGTCGGCCGCGAGCGCAAGAAGATCGCGACGCAGCGCCAGAAGCAGATGGCCGCGATGGCCGCCACGGTCACCGAGTCGCTCTCCGTCAGCGGCATCCTGCTCGGCCGCACCATGGGCCGCGCCGACTCGCTCACCAAGTCCTTCGCCGACGAGTCCGAGCAACTGGTCGACCTCGAGGTCCGGTCGAACATGGCGGGGCGCTGGCGCATGGCCGTCATCACGATCGTCATGGCCGCCATGCCCGCCGTCATCTACTGGACCGCGGGCCTCGCCTTCCAGCTCGGCGGCCCGACGGTCTCGATCGGCACGCTCGTCGCCTTCGTCTCGCTCCAGCAGGGCCTGTTCCGGCCGACCGTGAGCCTGCTCTCCACCGGCGTACAGATCCAGACCTCGCTCGCGCTCTTCCAGCGCATCTTCGAGTATCTGGACCTGCCCATCGACATCACCGAGCCGGAGCGCCCCGTGCGCCTCGACAAGATCAAGGGCGAGGTCCGCTTCGAGGGCGTCGAGTTCCGCTACGACGCGGACGGCGAGACGGAAGAAGGCCGCAGCCGCCCGATCCTCGACGGCATCGACATCACCGTCCCCGCGGGCGGCAGCCTGGCTGTCGTCGGCCCCACCGGCTCAGGGAAGTCGACGCTCAGCTACCTCGTGCCACGGCTGTACGACGTGACGGGCGGCCGCGTCACCATCGACGGCGTCGACGTGCGCGACCTGGACTTCGACACGCTGGCCCGCGCGGTCGGCGTCGTCTCCCAGGAGACGTACCTCTTCCACGCCTCGGTCGCCGAGAACCTGCGCTTCGCCAAGCCCGACGCCACCGACGAGGAGCTGATCGCGGCCGCCCGCGCCGCCCAGATCCACGACCACATCGCGTCCCTGCCCGATGCGTACGACACCGTCGTCGGCGAGCGCGGCCACCGCTTCTCCGGAGGCGAGAAACAGCGCCTAGCCATCGCCCGTACGATCCTGCGCGACCCGCCCGTGCTCATCCTGGACGAAGCCACCAGCGCCCTGGACACCCACACCGAGCACGCCGTGCAGGAAGCCATCGACGCGCTGTCCGCCGATCGGACGACGCTCACCATCGCCCACCGGCTCTCGACGGTCCGCGGCGCCGACCAGATCGTCGTCCTCGACGCGGGCAGGACCGCCGAGCGCGGCAGCCACGAGGAGCTCCTGGAGCGGGACGGCCGTTACGCCGCCCTGGTCCGCAGAGACGCCCAACTGGAGCCAGCGACATGAAGATATGCATGGAATGTCCGCATTTGTGGTATACCGTGCCCGCATGCTGCAGACCAAGACTCCGCGCCGGGGCGCGATTCGACTGACGCGTCGGGGCCGGATCGCCCTGATCGTGACCGGAGCCGTCGTGGCCGCCACCGCCGTGGCGGTGCCGCTGTTCCTGCCGGACGACAACGCTCGCCCCGAGTCGCTGACCATCCCCGAGGGATGGCGCTCGGGCCAGGTGTACGGCGCCATCGACAAGGCGCTCGGGGTGCCGTCCGGCACCACGAAGAAGAGCCTGCCCAAGGCCGACCTCAAACTCCCCGGCGACGCGGGCGGCAACCCCGAGGGCTATCTCTTCCCGGCGACCTATCCGATCAGTTCCCAGTCGACTCCGGCGTCCGTCCTGTCGTACATGGTGAACACGGCGACCAAGAGGTTCAACGGCGGCCAGGTCACGGCGGGTGCCGACCGGAACGCGGTGAACGTCTACCAGACCGTCACCGTCGCGAGCCTGATCGAGGCCGAGGCCGGCTCCAAGGCGGACATGGGGAAGGTGGCCCGGGTCATCTACAACCGCCTCGACCAGGGCATGCCCCTGCAGATGGACTCGACGATCAACTACGCCCTGAACCGGTCGACGCTGGACACCCGCGACAGCGACACAAAGATCAACAGCCCGTACAACACCTACGTGCGCATGGGTCTGCCGCCCACCCCGATCGGCAACCCCGGCGAGGAGGCCGTGCGTGCGGCGACGAGCCCGGCGAAGGGCGACTGGCTGTACTTCGTGACGGTGAAGCCGGGCGACACCCGCTTCACGTCGAGCTTCGAGGAGCAGCAGAGGAACGTGGCGGAGTTCAACAAGAACAAGAAGTCCGCCAGTTAGTCCGCCAGTTGGTCCGCCAGTTGGTCCGCCAGCCAGGCGCCCCAGGGGATCGCCATCCCGAGGGCGATCCCCCCGCTTGACCTCAACCTCGCTTCAGGTACGAGGCTCTGTGTCGACCGCGCCACGAAGGCTCAGGAGGACGCAACCATGCCCGCACCGACAGCGACCGCTTTCCCCGACGTCCGCCGCAGGGACGCCGGCACCATACTCGTCAGCTCCTGGATCGTGCCGTCACCGGACGTCCAGAGCCGTGCCGCCGACCTCGTGATCGGGGAGTGGGAACGCCAGGAGCGCCCGGACGCGATGCTCTCGCTCACCACGTTCCTGAGCGAGGACGGCGGCGAAGTCCTCAACTACGCGCAGTGGACGGACGACGACGCCCATCGGGAGTGGGTGCGCACGCGGCGCCCCGCAGCCATCGGCAGGGTCGACGAGACCGTGCCCGGCATCGAACGCCCCGGCGTCGTGCGCTATGCGCTGCACCGCAGCTACGTACCGCAGGAGAGCGCGGGCCGACGCCCGGGTGCGCTCGTCACGCCCACCTTCGAGACCGAGGGGCCGCAGAGCCAGCGCGCCCTGAGCGACGCGGTCATCGAGAAGCTGGAGCGGATCCGTCCCGCCGGACTGCTGGGAGCGCACTTCCATGCGAGCAAGGACGGCCGGCGGGTGCTCAACTACGCGGAGTGGGAGGACATGCCGGCCTGGGAGCGCTTCGCCCAGGGCGAGGGTTCGAGCGAGCTGCGCACCATGGTCGGCGCCCTGGACGGCGTCACCCCGGTCGGAGCCCGGCTCGGCGTGCAGCGCTACTTCCCGTACAAGAGCCTGGAGAACATCCCCGCGCCCTGAGCCGAACGCTGGTTCCGGGCGGGCGGGGGGGGGGGGTGGTGGTGGGGGGGGGGGTTGGGGTGCCCCCCGCCGGGCCCACCCCCCCCTTAGCCCAGCTCCACCCGGCCCCCCGCCCTCGCCAGCTCCAGCACCCACACCTCGTTGGCCCCCTCCCGCAGCACCGGCCCGGGGACGTACAGCGAGGTCTGTGGGCCCACCGTCCAGTACCGGCCCAAGTTGAAGCCGTTCAGCCATACGAACCCCCTTGTCCAGCCCGGGAGTTCGAGGGAGGCGTCCCCGGGGGAGCGGAGATCGAGGGTGCCCCGGTAGAGGCCGGGGCGCCCGGCTCCCGCCGCCCCCGCGGCCGGAACGCCCCGCACGGCCGACGCCACGTCGAACGCGTCGAGCCGCAACCCCTGCGCCCGCACCCCGTGCAGATACTGCCGCTCGTGCAGAATCCCCCCGGTGATCCCCTTCGTCTCGCCCGTCCGCGGCCCGGAGTTGACCCGCCCAAGAGACTCCACCCACAG
>NZ_JBHYIG010000282.1:0-12541 GCF_042740015.1 Streptomyces sp. NPDC059037 | reverse complement strand
CCTCTCTTTTTTTTTCAATCTCCTGGGGGTTTTACTCGCCGCCCGGGGGGGTGGGCTGCCCCGCGCCCCCACTCAACAACCTCCCCCCCACCCCGGCCGCCCCCCCGGGGCCCCCCCCAACCTTCTTCTGTTCACCGGAAGGGATCAGCCCTTGCTGATCTCCCAGAAGCGGAACACCGTCGACGCGTCGAGGCAGGACTCCACGCCGTACACGTCGTCGCGTATCACCGCGTACTGCTTGGCCTGCCAGACCGGCAGGATCGGCAGCTCGTTCGCCACCGTGTCCTGGAGCCTCGCGTAGTCCTTGTCCGTCTTGGTGCGGTCGCTCTGGGCGGCGGTGTCGGGGATGATCTTCCCGGTGATGTCGCTGTTCGTGTAGCCGTTGTCGAGGACGTTGCCCTTGCCGAAGAACGGCTGGGTGAAGTTGTCCGGGTCCGGGTAGTCCGGCACCCAGCCCTTGACGTAGACGCCGTACTTGCCGGCCTTGATGTCCTTCTCGTACTGCTTGAACTCGATGGACTTCACGTCCGCGTCGAACAGGCCGCTCTTGTTGAGCTGCTTGGCGATCGCCTTCAGCTCCTCGTCCGTCGAGGGGCCGTAGCGCGAGGGCGTGGACCAGAGCGTGAGCTTGACCTTGCCGCTCACGCCGTCGGCGCGCAGGGCGGCCGCGGCCTTGGAGCGCTGCGGGCGGGCGCCGTAGGTGTCGAAGAAGGCGGTGTTGTGACCGCCGATGCCGGCCGGGACGATCGAGTACAGCGGCGTGGCCGTGTCCTGGTAGACCTCCTTGACCAGGGCGTCCCGGTCCAGGAGATAGGCCATGGCCTTGCGCACGCCGAGCTTGCCCGCGACCGGGTCCTTCATGTTGAAGACCAGGTGCTGCACCTCGGCGCTCGTGCCCTCGACGACGTCGATGCTCTGGCTCTCGCTGGAGGTGTCCTGCTCGATGTCCGCGACGTCGGAGGCGGCGAGGCCTCGGTAGGCGATGTCGACCTTGTTGTCCAGGATCGCCTGCTTCAGGCTCTTCCGGTCGTTGTGGAAGAACTTGATGGTGACGCCCTTGTTCTTCACCTTGGCGGTGCCCTTGTACTCGGGGTTGACCGAGAACACCGCCTTCTCCTTGGTGAAGGAGTCGAGCTTGTACGGCCCCGAGCCGGTGGCCTGGGCGTCTCCGCGCAGCGCGTTCCTGTCGTACGAGCGGTGGTCGACGATGGAACCGGCGCCGGACGCGATCTTGCTGGGGAAGGTCGCGTCGGGGTACTTGAGCTTGAAGACGACGGTCTTGGTGTCCGGCGTCTCGACGCGGTCGAGCATCGGGAACATGATCGCGGGACCGGCGTCGTCGCCGATCGTGCGCATGCGGTCGAAGGAGAACTTGACGTCCTTCGAGGTCAGCGACTTCCCGTTGCTGAACTTGAGGCCGTCACGGAGCGTGCACTTGAAGACCTTGGTCTCCGTGTCCGCGAAGCCGCACTCCTTGGCGGCCTCGGGCTCCGGCTCCGTGGCCCCGTTCGGGAAGCTCATCAGGGACTGGAAGACGTTGTTGAAGAGCAGCCATGACCCCGGGTCATAGCCGGACGCCGGGTCGGTGGCCAGGATGTCGTCGGACATCCCCACGACCACCGCGTCACCGGATTCCCCCGCATCGCCCGTCTCCGAACCGCAGCCGGTCAGCAGGGCGGCGGCCAGCCCTCCCGTGAGGGGAAGGGCCAGCCACTGGTTACGCAAGTTCACGTACGTACCTTGTCGTTGTTGTCCATCGGTGGAGCGGAACTCGGCATGCGCAGAGCGGAGCTCGGCGTTCGCTGCCGGTGCGTGCGGAGGTCAGCCGCTCACACCGCGGCCGAGCTCCCACAGCTGCAGGTTCGAAGAGGAGTTGAGGGCCCACTCGACGCCGGTGACGTCGTCGCGGGCGGCGATGTACTGCTTGCCCTGCCACAGGGGAAGCACCGGCACGTCCTCGGCGACGATGTCCTGGATCTTCTTGATGCTCTTGGAGGCCGTGAGCCGGTCCGCCTCGCGGCGCGAGTGCGGGATCAGCTCTTCGTTGATGGTGCTGTTCTCGTACGGCGAGCCGAGGAAGTTGTTCTTGTCGAGGAACGGCGCGAGGAAGTTGTCGGCGTCGGGGAAGTCGGGGAACCAGCCCATTCCGTAGACGTCGTACGCGCCCTTCTGCTCGGCGGCGCGGAAGGTGCTCCAGGGCGCGCCCTTGATCGACACGTCGAACAGGCCGCTGGCGTTGAGCTGCTTCTGCAGCAGCTCGAACTCCTTCTTGGTGGCCGGGCCGTAGTGGTCGGTCGTGTAGTGCAGGGTGAGCTTCACCGGGGTGGTGATGTCGGCGCGCTGCAGCAGGGCGCGGGCCTTGGCCGGGCTGGGGTTGCCGTACTTGTTGAAGAACGAGTTGGTGTGGCCCGTGACGGTGGTCGGCACAAGGGAGAAGAGCGGCTCCGCCGCGGTCCCGTACACGCCGGACGCGAGGGCGCCGCGGTCGACGACCTGTGCCATGGCCTGGCGGACGGCCTTGGACTTGACGGTGTCGGCGTCCGTGTTGAAGCCGAGGTAGCGGATCTCGAGGCCGGGCATCTCGACCAGCTCGATGTTCTTCGACGGGTTCTCGTCGAGGTGCTTGATCTGCTCGGGCGACATGGTGCGGGTCATCATGTCGATGTCGCCGCTCTCGAGAGCCTCGCCCATGGCCTCGGTGGAGGCGTAGTTGCGCATCTCGATCTTGTCGCTCTTGGGCGTCAACGCGCCCTTGTAGTTGGCGTTCTTGGAGAACACCGTCTTGACGAGCTGGCCGTCCTTGACCTCGTGCTGGGCGGTGTAGGGGCCCGAGCCGTCGACGTCGAAGCCGTCGCGCAGCTTGTTCTTGCTGTACTTGTCCTTGCTGATGATGCCCGCCGTGGGCGTGGCCAGCTTGTACGGGAACGTCGCGTCGGGGCTCTTGAGGTGGAAGACGACACCGCGGTCGCCCTGCGTCTCGATCGCGTCGACGTTGGCCACCAGGCCGTCGGAGCCGCTGGGGTTCTTGATCTTGATGTCGCGCACGCGCTCGATGGAGAACTTCACATCGGCGGCCGTCAGCGCGGTGCCGTCGGCGAACTTCAGGCCCTTGCGCAGCGTGCACTCGTAGCGCTCGTTGCCGGTGTCGGTGAAGCCGCACCGCTCGGCGGCCTCCGGCTCCGGGTCGCCGTCGCCGCGCGGCATGATCATCAGCGTCTGGAGGGTCTGGCGCAGGACGCTCCAGGAGCCCGCGTCATAGGCGTACGCCGGATCGAAGGGCGCCGGAACCTCGGCCGAGGTGGCGAACCGGTCCGTGGTGCCGACGGCGATCGCGTCGTCGTCTCCCCCTCCACCACCCGCTCCGCCGCACGCGGCGAGCGCGGGGGCGAGCAGACCTATGACGGCCGGCAGCACCAAAGTCTTACGGTTCATGCTCGACGTTCTCCAGAGCTGTTGAATCCCGCGCGAACCGGCAACGAGGGGTGGGGTCAGCCGGTTCTTGGGGGGTGGGGCGATGTTCTCGCGACGACATTAGTCCGCACCACCACAAGCGCCGGAAGAGACCGGAGTTGACCCTCCATCACGCAGCGAAACCGGGCGCGGACGCACCGATAACCCAACACCGGAAGGATTCGTGCAGGTTCCCCTGAAACGGGACACAACGCCACGTCGCAACCGGCGCATTTCGGTTCCCCTGCACAGTCCAGGACGACTGTCGACGCCCCGTCGAGTGGGAAAGGTCACACCTGCGTCGGTTCAGCGATTTCCGGCCATCAGGCCTTGCAGGAAAGGCAGGTTGACGTGTTCGAGCGAGGGGACGACGGTTCTGCCGGACGCGGGGTCGATCGGCGCGACAGATGGTACGGCGACCACCCGGCAGCCCGCGGCCTCGGCCGCGGCGACACCGGTCGCGGTGTCCTCGATGACGGCGCATCTGGCCGGTTCCGCACCGATTCCGGCCGCCGCGAGGAGATAGGGGTCCGGGTGCGGCTTGGTCCGCGCCACCTCGTCGCCCGCGACGGTCAGCGCGAAGTGGTGGGATCCGATCGAGTCCAGTACGCGGTCGATGATGCGCCGGTGGGACGCGGACACCAGCGCCATCGGCACCTCGTGCGCGGCGAGTTCCGCGAGCAGCCGCGCGGCGCCCGGCATCAGCGGCAGCGTGCGGCTGATGCGGTCCTCGAAGCCGTTGTTGAGCAGCACGGTCAGCTCGGCAAGGGTGATGTCCGCACCGGTGGACTCGATGAGGAAACCCGCGCTGCGCGTCATGGGGCCGCCCACGACCACGTCGCGCCAGGCCTCGTCGAGCGTGTGCCCGAGTGCGGCGAAGACCTCGACCTCGGCGTCCCACCAGAACCCCTCGGTGTCGACGAGGGTTCCGTCCATGTCGAGAAGCACGCCCTGCAGCGCGGAGCCTTCGGCCGTTCGGGTGCCGAGCGCGGAAACCGTACTGGTCATGCGACCACACCTTCCATGAGGGACGAG
Organism: Streptomyces sp. NPDC059037; assembly: GCF_042740015.1. Taxonomy (NCBI): domain Bacteria; kingdom Bacillati; phylum Actinomycetota; class Actinomycetes; order Kitasatosporales; family Streptomycetaceae; genus Streptomyces; species Streptomyces sp. NPDC059037. Next base: position 8,056 of record NZ_JBHYIG010000282.1, on the reverse strand, counting down.
AAGGCCGGCCGCCCTTCTGACAGACATTTCTGACAGGGGGCAACCGGCCTGCACTGGACCGACCAGTGTACGACTGCGGCGGATCAGCGCGCGTTGAAGTACTTCGCCTCGGGGTGGTGGATGACGATCGCGTCCGTGGACTGCTCGGGGTGCAGCTGGAACTCCTCGGAGAGCTGTACGCCGATCCGCTCCGGCTGCAGGAGCTCGGCGATCTTCGCGCGGTCCTCCAGGTCGGGGCAGGCGCCGTAGCCGAGCGAGAAGCGCGCGCCGCGGTACTTCAGGTCGAACATGTCCTGTACGTCGTCGGGGTCCTCGCCGCCGAAGCCCAGCTCGGCGCGGACCCGGGCGTGCCAGTACTCGGCGAGCGCCTCGGCCAACTGCACGGACAGGCCGTGCAGTTCGAGGTAGTCGCGGTAGGAGTCGGCGGCGAACAGCTTGGCGGTCTCCTCGCCGATCTTCGAGCCGACGGTGACGACCTGCAGGCCCACCACATCGATCTCGCCGGACTCCTCCGGGCGGAAGAAGTCCGCGAGGCAGAGCCGGCGGCCGCGGCGCTGGCGCGGGAAGGAGAAGCGGGTGCGCTCCGAGCCGTCGTCGTTCAGGAGGATCAGGTCGTCACCCTTGGACACGCACGGGAAGTAGCCGTGCACGACGGCCGCTTCGAGCATGTTCTTGGTGTGCAGCTCGTCCAGCCAGCCGCGAAGCCGCGGACGGCCCTCGGTCTCCACCAGCTCCTCGTACGTCGGACCGTCACCGGTCCTGGCCTGCTTGAGGCCCCACTGGCCCTTGAAGAGGGCGCCCTCGTCCAGCCAGGACGCGTACTCCTTGAGCTGGATGCCCTTGACGACGCGGGTGCCCCAGAACGGCGGCTCGGGAATGGGGTTGTCGACCGCGACGTCCGAGCGGGCGGGCCCCTCGTCCTCGTTGACCTCCAGGACGGCGGCGGATGCCTTGCTCTGGACCCGCCGCTGCTTGAGCTCCGGCAGGGTCGCGCCGGGCACCCCGCGCTTGACCGCGATGAGGGCATCCATCAGGCGCAGCCCCTCGAACGCGTCGCGGGCGTAGCGCACTTCGCCCTCGTAGATCTCGTGCAGGTCCTGCTCGACGTACGCACGGGTCAGGGCCGCGCCGCCGAGGATCACCGGGAAGTCGGCCGCCAGCTTGCGCTGGTTGAGCTCCTCCAGGTTCTCCTTCATGATCACCGTCGACTTGACCAGGAGGCCCGACATGCCGATGACGTCCGCGCGGTGCTCCTCGGCGGCGTCCAGGATCGCGGCGACGGGCTGCTTGATGCCCAGGTTGACCACGTTGTAGCCGTTGTTGGACAGGATGATGTCGACGAGGTTCTTGCCGATGTCGTGCACGTCGCCGCGCACGGTGGCGAGCACGATGGTGCCCTTGCCCTCGGCGTCCGACTTCTCCATGTGCGGTTCGAGGTGGGCGACCGCGGTCTTCATGACCTCGGCGGACTGCAGCACGAACGGCAGCTGCATCTGGCCGGATCCGAAGAGCTCACCGACGACCTTCATGCCCTCCAGGAGGGTGTTGTTGACGATGTCGAGGGCGGGCGTGTCCTGGAGGGCCTCGTCGAGGTCGGCCTCCAGGCCGTTCTTCTCGCCGTCGATGATGCGGCGCTGCAGGCGCTCGTCGAGCGGCAGGGCGAGGAGCTCCTCGGCCTTGCCGGCCTTCATGGACTTGGTGGAGACGCCCTCGAAGAGCTCCATGAGCTTCTGGAGGGGGTCGTAGCCCTCTTCCCTGCGGTCGTAGATGAGGTCACTTGCGACCTTCACCTGCTCGTCGTCGAAGCGCGCGATCGGCAGGATCTTGGAGGCGTGCACGATCGCCGAGTCCAGGCCCGCCTTGACGCACTCGTCGAGGAAGACGGAGTTGAGCAGCACACGGGCGGCCGGGTTGAGGCCGAAGGAGATGTTGGACAGACCCAGGGTGGTCTGCACGTCCGGGCGGCGGCGCTTGAGCTCCCGGATGGCCTCGATGGTGTGCACGCCGTCCTTGCGGGACTCCTCCTGACCGGTGCAGATGGTGAAGGTCAGGGTGTCGATGAGGATGTCCGACTCGTGGATGCCCCAGTTGCCGGTCAGGTCGTCGATGATGCGCTCGGCGATGGCGACCTTGTTCTCGACGGTGCGGGCCTGGCCCTCCTCGTCGATGGTCAGCGCGATCAGCGCGGCGCCGTGCTCCTTGGCGAGCGCGGTGACCTTCGTGAAGCGCGACTCGGGGCCGTCGCCGTCCTCGTAGTTGACCGAGTTGATGACCGCGCGGCCGCCGAGCTTCTCCAGGCCGGCCTGGATGACGGGCAGCTCCGTGGAGTCCAGGACGATGGGCAGGGTGGAGGCGGTGGCGAAGCGGCCCGCAAGCTCCTCCATGTCGGCGACGCCGTCGCGGCCGACGTAGTCGACGCACAGGTCGAGCATGTGAGCGCCCTCGCGGATCTGGTCGCGGGCCATCTCCACGCAGTCGTCCCAGCGGCCCTCCAGCATGGCCTCGCGGAACTTCTTCGAGCCGTTGGCGTTCGTGCGCTCGCCGATCGCCATGTACGAGGTGTCCTGGCGGAACGGCACGGTCTGGTAGAGCGAGGCGGCGCCCGGCTCGGGGTGCGGCTGACGGGCGGGCGTCTGCACGCCGCGCACCCGCTCGACGACCTGGCGCAGGTGCTCGGGGGTGGTGCCGCAGCAGCCGCCGACCAGGGAGAGGCCGTATTCGCGTACGAAGGTCTCCTGGGCGTCGGCGAGCTCGGGCGCCGTCAGGGGGTAGTGGGCGCCGTCCTTGCCCAGGACCGGCAGGCCCGCGTTGGGCATGCAGGAGATCGGGACGCGCGAGTGGCGGGCGAGGTAGCGCAGGTGCTCGCTCATCTCGGCCGGGCCCGTGGCGCAGTTCAGGCCGATCATGTCGATGCCGAGCGGCTCCAGGGCCGTCAGGGCGGCGCCGATCTCGGAGCCGAGGAGCATCGTGCCGGTGGTCTCGACCGTGACCGAGCAGATCAGCGGGAGGTTCGCACCGGTGGCCTCCAGGGCGCGGCGGGCGCCGAGGATCGCGGACTTCGTCTGGAGGAGGTCCTGCGTGGTCTCCACCAGGAGCGCGTCGGCGCCGCCGGCGATCATGCCCTCGGCGTTGATCTGGTAGGCGTCGCGCAGCACGGTGTACGGGGCGTGGCCCAGGGTCGGCAGCTTGGTGCCGGGGCCCATGGAGCCGAGGACCCAGCGCTGCTGCCCGGTCTTCTCGGTGAACTCGTCGGCGACCTCGCGGGCGATGCGGGCGCCGGCCTCGGAGAGCTCGAAGTTCCGCTCGGGGATGTCGTACTCGTTCAGGGCGGCGTAGTTCGCACCGAACGTGTTCGTCTCGACACAGTCGACACCGACGGCGAAGTACTCCTCGTGGACCGAGCGGACGATGTCCGGCCGGGTCACGTTCAGGATCTCGTTGCAGCCCTCGAGCTGCTGGAAGTCGTCGAGCGTGGGGTCCTGCGCCTGGAGCATCGTGCCCATCGCTCCGTCGGCCACCACCACCCTGGTGGCGAGGGCTTCGCGGAAGGCTTCGACTCGGGTCCCGTCGTAGAGACCGGACGAGGGGGTCGGCAACGAGGCCATGAAAGAGCTCCCTGAGGTGCGACGGCTGTCGGCTTTGCGCTTCGGTTGGAGGCGCACTCGGTCAGGGTAGCCGGACGAAGGTCCGAAGCGCTCAGGTGTTCACGGGCCGGACGCCCCGCCCCCGGCACCCCTCGCCGGAGCTCGGACGGCGATCACGTGGAACGAGGGGAAAACGGCGAGAAACACCGCCTGCCGCTCATTAGCGGGAGGTCGACAACGACCGATAGTGTTCAGCATTGTCGAACGTTGATATCTGAGGGGACGGAGGAAGGGGCTGCGATGGCACGCAACATCCAGTCGCTCGAGCGGGCCGCCGCGATGCTACGGCTGCTCGCGGGCGGGGAGCGACGGCTCGGCCTCTCGGAAATCGCTTCAGCCCTTGGCCTGGCCAAGGGCACCGCCCACGGCATTCTGCGCACCCTGCAGGCGGAGGGCTTCGTCGAGCAGGACTCCGCGTCGGGCCGCTATCAGCTCGGCGCCGAACTGCTGCGCCTGGGCAACAGCTATCTGGACGTGCACGAGCTGCGGGCCCGCGCCCTGGTGTGGACCGACGACCTGGCCCGCTCCAGCGGCGAGAGCGTCTATCTGGGGGTCCTGCACCAGCAGGGCGTCCTGATCGTGCACCACGTCTTCCGGCCCGACGACAGCCGCCAGGTCCTGGAGGTGGGCGCCATGCAGCCGCTGCACTCCACGGCGCTCGGCAAGGTGCTCGCCGCGTACGACCCGGTGGCGCACAGCGAGGCCGCCGAGGCCGACTGGCAGACCTTCACCTCGCGCACCGTCGTCGACCCCGACGACTTCGAGGGCGTACTCGATCTGACCCGCGCGCGCGGGTACGCGGCCGATGTCGAGGAGACCTGGGAGGGCATCGCCTCGGTGGCGGCCCCCATTCACGACCGGCGCCGCATGCCGGTCGGCGCGGTCGGGATCACGGGTGCGGTGGAGCGCGTCCAGAAGGACGGCGAGCTCCGGCCCGACCTGATCGCCGCCGTACGGGACTGCGCTCGCGCTGTGTCGCGGGACCTGGGCGCTGGGCGCTTTTAGCTCCGCTGGCAGGCCGGTGCCGATCTGCGGGCCGTCCGTGGCTGGGCGCGCAGTTCCCCGCGCCCCTTCGGGGCGCTCAACGTGCAGTGGACACCTTTCCGCGCGACCATCGTTGGACGCGTTTCACCTCGTGGCGACCGATAACCCAGAACGATCAATAACGATCGTGCTTTCAATAACAGAGCTCTTGACGAGCATGTAACCCCGGGGTGAGACTCGCGTCCATCGGTCGGCATTGTCGAACACCTACCGGCATTACGCGCTAGAGTGTGGCAAGGCCAAGGGCCGGCAACGACCTCACCTGAGGTCGCGGACCACCGGAGGGACCCGGGGTTCGCCTTCCCCTGGACGAAGGACAAAGGAGTCGCGGGTGTCCAGCTCCGACATCTTCATCGGCGAGACCATCGGTACCGCCCTGCTCATCCTGCTCGGCGGCGGCGTCGTCGCCGGCGTCGTACTCAAGCGTTCGAAGGCCAAGGACGCCGGCTGGCTCGCCATCACCTTCGGGTGGGGCTTCGCCGTCCTCACCGGCGCCTACATGGCCGGCGGCGTCTCCGGCGCCCACCTCAACCCGGCCGTCACCATCGGCCTCGCGATCGAGGGCGGCACCAAGTGGAGCGACGTACCGCTCTACCTGGCCTCCGAGATGCTCGGCGCGATGATCGGCGCCTTCCTGGTGTGGGTCACCTACATGGGCCAATTCCAGGCCCACCTGACCGACCCCGAGATCCTCGCGGCACAGCCGATGGAGGAAGGCCTGGTCGATCAGAAGGCCGCGCCCAAGGCAGGACCGGTGCTCGGCATCTTCTCGACCGGACCCGAGATCCGGAACTACGTGCAGAACATGCTCACCGAGATCATCGGCACGTTCGTCCTGGTCATCGCCATCCTCACGCAGGGTCTGAACGACGGCGGCAACGGCCTCGGCGTCCTCGGCGCCCTGATCACCGCGCTCCTCGTGGTCGGCATCGGCCTCTCGCTCGGTGGCCCCACGGGCTACGCGATCAACCCGGCCCGTGACCTCGGCCCGCGCATCGTGCACGCCCTGCTCCCGCTGCCCAACAAGGGCAAGTCGGACTGGAGCTACGCCTGGGTGCCGGTCGTCGGCCCGCTCATCGGCGGCGCCCTCGCAGGCGGTCTCTACAACCTCGCGCTCAAGTAGGACCGCGACAGCAACCCATGACCGCCTGAGACAGACCGCCGAGCAAGAACATGGAGCACACCGTGACCACCGACGCACACACCGCAGGCCCCTTCATCGCGGCCATCGACCAGGGCACCACGTCCAGCCGCTGCATCGTCTTCGACAAGGACGGCCGGATCGTCTCGGTCGACCAGAAGGAGCACGAGCAGATCTTCCCGAAGCCGGGCTGGGTCGAGCACGACGCCGCCGAGATCTGGACCAACGTCCAGGAAGTCGTCGCGAGCGCCATCGCCAAGGCCGGGATCACCCGCGACGACATCAAGGCGATCGGCATCACCAACCAGCGTGAGACCACGCTGCTCTGGGACAAGAACACCGGCGAGCCGGTGCACAACGCCATCGTCTGGCAGGACACCCGCACCGACGCCCTGTGCAAGGAGCTCGGCCGCAACGTCGGCCAGGACCGTTTCCGCCGTGAGACGGGCCTGCCGCTGGCCAGCTACTTCGCCGGGCCGAAGGCCCGCTGGCTGCTCGACAACGTCGAGGGCCTGCGCGAGCGCGCCGAGGCCGGCGACATCCTCTTCGGGACCATGGACTCCTGGGTCATCTGGAACCTGACGGGCGGTGTCAACGGCGGCCACCACGTCACCGACGTCACCAACGCCTCGCGCACCATGCTGATGAACCTGCACACCATGCAGTGGGACGAGAAGATCGCCGAGTCCATCGGCGTGCCGCTCGCGATGCTCCCCGAGATCCGCTCCTCCGCCGAGGTCTACGGCGAGGTCACCGGCGGCGCCCTCGGCGACGTCCTCGGCGGCATCCCCGTCGCCTCCGCGCTCGGCGACCAGCAGGCGGCCCTCTTCGGCCAGACCTGTTTCGCCCAGGGCGAGGCCAAGTCCACGTACGGCACCGGCACGTTCATGCTGATGAACACCGGTGAGACGGCCATCAACTCCTACTCGGGCCTGCTGACCACGGTCGGCTACCAGATCGGCGAGCAGAAGCCGGTCTACGCGCTCGAGGGTTCCATCGCCGTCACCGGCTCGCTGGTGCAGTGGATGCGCGACCAGATGGGCCTGATCAACTCCGCCGCCGAGATCGAGACGCTCGCGTCGTCGGTCGAGGACAACGGCGGTGCCTACTTCGTACCGGCCTTCTCCGGCCTGTTCGCCCCGTACTGGCGCTCCGACGCCCGCGGTGTGATCGCAGGTCTGACCCGGTACGTGACCAAGGCGCACATCGCGCGCGCCGTCCTGGAGGCCACGGCCTGGCAGACCCGTGAGATCACCGACGCCATGACGAAGGACTCCGGCGTCGAGCTCACGGCCCTCAAGGTCGACGGCGGCATGACCTCCAACAACCTGCTGATGCAGACGCTCTCGGACTTCCTGGACGCCCCTGTGGTGCGCCCGATGGTCGCCGAGACCACCTGCCTCGGTGCCGCCTATGCCGCCGGTCTCGCCGTCGGCTTCTGGTCCTCGACCGACGAGCTGCGCGCCAACTGGCGCCGGGCGGCGGAGTGGACCCCCCGCATGGACGCGGACACCCGCGACCGTGAGTACAAGAGCTGGCTCAAGGCCGTCGAGCGGACCATGGGCTGGCTCGAGGACGAAAGCTGACGAGGAGTAAGTCATGACCACCCTGCAGAGCGTCCCCGCCCTCGGGACGCATCCGGCTGCCGGTGCGCGCGCTTCTTTTGGAGTGGCGAGCCGCGCCGAGACCCGGGAGCAGCTTTCCAAGGCGACGTACGACCTCCTGGTGATCGGCGGCGGGATCCTGGGCATCTCCACCGCCTGGCATGCCGCGCAGTCGGGACTGCGGGTGGCCCTGGTGGACGCCGGTGACTTCGCCGGCGCCACCTCCTCCGCCTCCTCCAAGCTCCTCCACGGCGGTCTGCGCTACCTGCAGACCGGCGCGGTGAAGCTGGTCGCGGAGAACCACTTCGAGCGTCGCGCGGTGTCCCGTCAGGTGGCCCCCCACCTGGCGAACCCGCTCACCTTCTACCTGCCCGTCTACAAGGGCGGCCCGCACGGCGCGGCCAAGCTGGGCGCGGGCGTCTTCGCGTACAGCGCGCTGTCCGCGTTCGGTGACGGCGTCGGCCACCTGCTCTCGCCGTCGAAGGCCGCGCAGGACGTGCCGGAGCTGCGCACGGACAACCTGAAGGCCGCCGGCCCGTCACGCCGACGCCCGATTAAATACTCGCGCCATTCCCCGCTCTCTGGCCACCCCGCCCCGCAGTCCGGGTCCGCGACCGCCTAAC
>NZ_JBHYIG010000281.1:0-12597 GCF_042740015.1 Streptomyces sp. NPDC059037 | reverse complement strand
TGGTGTGAGTGTTTTTGTCTCCCCCCCCCGGCGGTGGCGCGTCACCCCCCCCCCCCCCCCCTATTTTTGTTTTATTCCGCTATCGATGGAATCGCATCGTGGATACGATGCGATCGGGTATGGCGCATCCAGCTGACGGCACCTCATTGGGGAGGCGGGGGCCATGCGATCGGTGAGCCGCACCGGACTGATGACCGCGGGCCTTGGGCTGGGAGCGGTCGGCGGATTCGTCGGCAGCCTGCTGAAGGAACGGAGCGCTCTGACTGCCGCCCGCGAAGCCGCTGGCGAAGGAAGTGAGGAACCGCCTTCATGGGGCGTCGGCTCGTACCGCTCACGCTGGACAACCTCCCGGACCTTCCCAAGCGCTGCCGGTCGTGCGTCTTCTGGGAACTGGACCCGGTCAGCGGCCAGGCCGCGGTAAAGGCCGGCACGCCCGAGCTGGAGAAGGAAGCCTGGATCTCCGCCGTCCTGCTGGAGTGGGGATCCTGCGGCCGCGTCGTGTACGTCGACGAGGTGCCAGTGGGCTACGTCCTCTACGCACCCCCGGCGTACGTGCCCCGGTCCATCGCGTTTCCCACGAGCCCCGTGTCGCCGGATGCCGTGCAGCTGATGACCGCCTGGATCATGCCGGACTACCAGGGCCAGGGGCTCGGCCGGGTGATCGTCCAGACGGTGGCCAAGGATCTGCTGCGCCGCGGCTTCAAGGCGATCGAGGCCTTCGGCGACGCCCGCTGGGAGAAGCCCGCCTGTGTGCTGCCCGCGGACCATCTGCTGGCGGTCGGCTTCAAGACGGTCCGCCCGCATCCCTCGTATCCCCGGCTCAGACTCGAGTTGCGTACGACGCTGTCCTGGAAGGAAGACGTCGAGATGGCGCTCGACCGACTCCTCGGCGCTGTACAGAAGGAGCCGGTACTCCGACCGCTCTGAGCCCAGCCCTGTCATGCGAATGGGCCAACCCCGGAGGGTTGGCCCATTCGTGTTTCACGTGAAACAACGTCACGCGGCGGCGGCGCTCGTCGGTCGGCGCCCGCCACTCATCGCTCGTTACTCGGCGATGAAGTCCGCGAGGTCGCGCTCAAGAGCAGCCTTCGGCTTGGCGCCGACGATGGTCTTGGCGACCTCGCCACCCTGGTACACGTTCAGGGTCGGGATGGACATGACGCCGTACTTGGCGGCGATGCCCGGGTTCTCGTCGATGTTGAGCTTGACGATCTCGATCTTGTCGCCGTGCTCGGCCGCGATCGCCTCGAGGGACGGGGCGATCTGACGGCACGGACCGCACCAGGCGGCCCAGAAGTCCACCAGGACAGGCTTGTCGTTCTTGAGGACGTCTTCCTCGAAGGAAGCGTCGGTCACGTTCTTCAGGGTGCCGGCCACGGCGGGCTCCTTAACTTGGTGGGGCGGTGGGGAAGAAGGGATGTCAGACGGTGGCTGCCGCGGTCTCGCTGTCCGTGAGGGCGGCGAGGAAGCGCTCGGCGTCCAGGGCGGCGGAGCAGCCGGTGCCGGCTGCCGTGATGGCCTGGCGGTACGTGTGGTCGACGACGTCACCGGCACCGAAGACACCGGTCAGGTTCGTCCGGGTCGAGGGGGCCTCGACCTGCAGGTAGCCCTCGTCGTCCAGCTCGAGCTGGCCCTTGAAGAGCTCCGTACGCGGGTCGTGGCCGATCGCGATGAACAGGCCCGTCACCGGCAGCTCGGAGGTCTCACCCGTCTTGAGGTTGCGCAGCGTCAGACCGGAGAGCTTCTGCTCGCCCTTGATCTCGGCGACCTCGCTGTCCCAGACGAACTTGATCTTCGGGTCGGCGAACGCGCGGTCCTGCATCGCCTTGGAGGCACGCAGGCTGTCGCGACGGTGCACGATCGTCACGGACTTGGCGAAGCGGGAGAGGAAGGTCGCCTCCTCCATCGCGGTGTCGCCACCACCGATCACGGCGATGTCCTGGTCCTTGAAGAAGAAGCCGTCGCAGGTCGCGCACCAGGAGACGCCGCGGCCCGACAGCGCGTCCTCGTTCGGCAGACCGAGCTTGCGGTGCTGGGAGCCGGTCGTCACGATCACGCTCTTCGCGCGGTGCACGGTGCCCGCCGTGTCCGTCACGGTCTTGATCTCGCCGCTCAGGTCGACAGCGATCACATCGTCCGGAACCAGCTCGGCGCCGAAGCGCTCGGCCTGGGCCCGCATGTTGTCCATGAGCTCGGGGCCCATGACGCCGTCCTGGAAGCCGGGGAAGTTCTCCACCTCGGTGGTGTTCATGAGCGCACCACCCGCGGTGACGGCGCCCTCGAACACCAGCGGCTTCAGCGACGCGCGTGCGGTGTAGAGCGCCGCCGTGTAGCCGGCGGGCCCGGAGCCGATGATGATCACGTTACGGACGTCGGTCACGGCTTGATTCCTCGTCTCTGGAGACTGCTGCGTACTGCTGGTGGGTGCCCTGTCTCAGGTCTCTCACCCCACCCAACGGATCCTACGGGGCTTGCATTCCCGACGTGTCCGGGCGCACGTAAGCATGTCAGGGACGGCGGCATGCCCCTGCACGACCGCGCTCCTCTTGGCGGGGCGGAGAGGTCAGGGCCGGGCGTAGGAGTTCGTCAGCAGGATCTTGCCGGTGGCGGTGGACGACGACGGCTTGTCGGTGCACGTCGCGTCGATGACGTACGCGGAGACCTTGGTGCTGTCGGAGTCATGCGACGCCACGACGAGGTAGGCGTCCTTCCCCTTGTACGTGCCCTCCTCAGCGGCGATCGGCGTCCTGGCGCCGAGGCCTCGCTGGACGCACTCCGGCACCGAGACCGCCGCCTCACGCATCGGTGAGTTCTCCTTGGGGGACTCCGGGCTCGATCGCACGTCGAAGGACGACTTGCCGGCTTCGGGCTCGGCAGCCGGGTTCTTGGCGAGGAGGTCGGTCACCTGGCCCTTGAGCCTCTCCTCGGAGAAGGCATGCGCGGAGGCGGTGTGGTCCGACGAGGTGCCGGCTGTCCCGCCCGAGCCGCCGCCCAGGTTCTGCATCAACAGCGTTCCGAGGCCGATGGCGGCGGCCGTGACGACGGCCCCGAGAACGGCAGTGCGCCGACGTCCGCCCCGGAGCCGGCTCCGACGCCCAGGTCCGGTGGCCGCACGAGGGTGTCCGGCGGGCCGGTCTGCGGACGGACCGGGGGTGGGAGTGACCGCCGGCTCGGCGGAGCCGGGCGATGTTTCACGTGAAACACGCGCGCCAGCGGTCAACGCGGTGTCGGGAGCATCGGTCTCGGTCTCGGGCGCGAGCGAGTCGGGCGCGAGCGAGTCGGACGTGACCGAGTCGGCCGTGAGGGATTCAGGCGGGAGCGACTCAGGTGTGATGGAGTCCAGCAGCGCCTCCGCCGCCAGCGCCGCGTCGATGCGTCCGGCGACATCGGCGGGCATCCGCGGCGGACCCGGCAGCGTGCCGAGCATGCCGCGGATCTCCTCCAGTGACGCGTAGACATCGGCGCAGAGCTCGCAGTCGTCCAGATGCCGCCGCACGTCGAGGGTGCGGGCAGGGGCGAGCAGCCCTTCCGTGAGGTCGGAGATCTCAGCGACTTCTGGGTGCCCGGCCGAGTCGGTCGTGGTCGTCACGCTCGCCCACCTCCGCCCTTCACAGCAGCTGAATCGCTTGGTCCCGCTTCCCGTGGCCCCGCTGCAGGTGGGACGGATGTCCCCTGCGTCCGGTTCCTTCCCGGGTCCGGCTTCTTGCCGTTCTGGTCCTCGCCGCCGTCTCCGCTCGGCGTACGCGTCTCCGTACGCAGGTGGGTGAGCAGCGGCAGCAGTCTGGCTCTGCCGCGCGCGCAGCGGCTCTTCACGGTGCCGGTGGGCACATCGAGCACGCGGGCCGCCTCGGCCACCGGATAGCCCTGCATGTCCACCAGGACGAGTGCGGCGCGCTGGTCGTGCGGCAGTGTGCCGAGGGCCTCGATGAGCTGGCGGTGCAGATCCCCCCGCTCGACGGGGGCCGACGCCGACTCGTGCGGCTCGAGAAGCTGCTCGAGGCGTTCGGTGTCGTCGATGGGGGAGGTCTTCCGCGATGCCGCCTTGCGCGCCCGGTCGAGGCAGGCGTTCACCGTGATCCGGTGCAGCCACGTCGTGACGGCGGACTGACCGCGGAAGGTGTGCGCGGCACGGTAGGCGGATACCAGGGCGTCCTGGACGGCGTCCGCGGCCTCCTCGCGGTCCCCCAGCGTGCGTAGGGCGACCGCCCACAGGCGGTCGCGATGGCGGCGCACGAGCTCACCGAAGGCGTCCTTGTCGCCGGCCACGTGGCGGGCCAGGAGGTCCTGATCGCTCATCTCGCCGTGCGTGGTGTCATCCACCGTCGAACCCCCTCCCCCCGGTGAGCCCACCCTCAGTCCGTGAACTTCACGTCCGTGATGGCCTGCTTGTACCCCGCGCTGCTGTACTCATCACGGGGCGACTTTGGTACATCGGTCAGCCAGACGAGCACGTACTGCGTCTTGACCGGCTTCTCCGCCTTGACCTTCAAGCTGTGGCCGGTGGTCTTGGCGGTCCCGATCTCCTTCATCGCGGTCAGCGGCGTCGAGGAGGACATCGAGTCCGTGGCGTACAGCTTGACCGTCGTGTGGTCGCCCTCATAGCGGAGCCCGATCGACGCGGTCGACACGTCCTGCTCCTTGCCGAGGTCGTAGACGATACCGACGCCGGGCTTGTAGGGCGCGAGCGTGGGACCGTCTATGAAGCTGTTGGTCCGCCAGTACGTCGAGTCGTCGCCGTCGTGCGTCTTGGACACGCCTTCGGGGTTCTGCGCCTGACCCTCGGCCACGTACTCGTCCGCGTCCTGGATCTGGAGCGGCTTCCCGGGCTTCGGCTTGTTCTTGTCGCCGTCGTCGGAGGTGTCAGTCGAGCCGGGGTCGTCGTTCTTCCCCCGGTCCATGAGCGCGTCCGCCAGCTGCCAGCTGCCGAGACCAAGGGCCGCGATGAGGAGCGCCGACACGGCCCACTTGAGGGCCTTGCCCGTACGGCTCTGCAGCGGGGGCGGCGGGGTCGGCACCGGCTGGGTGACGCCGGGACGGGCCGCGGGGCGGCCGTAGGTGCCCTGCTGGTACGTCGTGCGCTGGTACTCGGGCGGTGCGGTGAACGCGGGCTCCGGAGGGCGGATGCGGGGCATCTCGCCGATGGCCTTCACCAGTTCCTCCGGCGTCGTGCAGGGAGGCTCCTGGCGGGATGCGGTCGCACCCTCGTTGACGAGCGCGCGCATCGCGAGCTCGGAGAGGCCCCTGTGCACGCCCGCACGCACCTGGTCGGGTGCGATCAGGCCGACACCCTTGGGAAGCCCCGAGAGGCCGTACGCATCGTCCTCGTAGGGCCAGCGCTGGGTCAGCGAGGCGTACAGCAGCGCGCCGATCGCCTCCGTGTCCGAGCGCTGTGGGGTGTCCGAGCTGATGCCTCGGAGCGCCGCGTTCACGGCGAGGCCGCGGATGCGGTACTGGCCGGTCGACGTCCTGAGGACGGCGCTCGGGGTCAGCCGCAGGTGTGCGAGGCCTTCGCGATGGGCGGCAGCCATGGCCTGGGAGACCTGGCTGACGAGCTGGTACGCGTCGTGCGCCTCGAGAGGGCCCGCGGCCAGCAGTGCGGTGAGTTCCGTGGCGTCCGGCAGCCACTCGTGGACGACGTAGACGAGGTCGTTCTCCTCGACCGCGTCCAGGACGTGCACAAAGCGGGGATCGCCGAGCAGCGCCGACGAGCGCGCAGCGGCGAGCACCGATCGTGCCCGCGGATGGTCGGCGGGCAGCAGATGTACGCCGACGGCCCGGCGGAGTTTCTCGTCCACCGCGCGCCAACTGCTGAAACCGTCCAGACGGGTGACGCACTCTTCGAGTCGATAGCGTCTGGCGAGCTTGTGACCGCTGTGCAGCTCGGGGGGTGATGCCGCCCCCGAGCTCGTGGGCTCGCCGGTCTCTGCTGCGCCTTCTTCTGCCGTTTCCCGCTCCCGGGTCTGGGCCACCCCGTCGGCCGTGGCCTGCTCCGCCTTCGCGGTCAGCGGCTCATCGCCGCTGTTGTCTGCCACGTCGACGGCAGCCGTGCTCCGTTCCGCCACCGTCGTTCCTGCCTCCCCATCCGTTGCGCTTCGTCAGACGCCAAAGCCAATTGTGCCCACAGTCCGGCGCTATGCACGACACGCGGTGGCCGGTGATGGTTGTGCGGACCCCTCGAACTCACCGTCCGAGGCGGCCGCGCACCATCCCGACCATGGAGTTGAGCTCCGCGATCCGCATGCGCTTCGCGGCGATGAAGAAGACGCCGAGCAGCACCGCACCGCCCACGATCAGCGCCGTCAGTGAGCCGAGGACGCCCTGACCGAGCCCCTGAGTGACGGCGTACGCGGCGGCGCCGCCGAGCAGCGCTCCGGGCAGCGAGGCGATGCCGAGACGGGCGTACGTACGTAGGACGTGGGCGCCGTCCAGGTCGCCGCCGAGACGCTTCCGCAGCCGCTGCCAGGCGACGCCCACGCCGATGGCGTAGGCGAGGCCGTAGATGGCGGCCATGCCCGTCACCGCCCAGCGGGTGGGCAGCAGGAAGTAGCAGGCCGTGGAGGCGGCGGCATTCACGGCGGCGACGATGACCGTGTTGTAGAAGGGTGTCCGCGTGTCCTCGTAGGCGTAGAACGCACGCAGCACGACGTACTGCACAGAGTAAGGGATCAGGCCGAGGCCGAAAGCCATCAGCATGTAGCCCATGTTCGTGGCCTGGGCACTGCCGGAGGAGCCGAAGATCAGCGTGCACATCGGGATGCCGAGTGCGACGAATCCGAAGGCGACGGGCACGATCGCGACCGCTGTCGTGCGCAGGCCCTGCGAGACGTCGTCGCGGACGGAGCCGGTGTCACCGTCCTGTGCCGAGCGGGACAGGCGGGGCAGCAGGGCCGCCATCAGGGAGACCGTGATGATCGCCTGCGGGAGTCCCCAGATGAGCTGGGCGTTGGCGTAGGCGGCGAAGCCGATGCCGCTCGTCGAAGGCAGGTCGACGGTGGCGGCGGTGGCCAGCTGGGTGACGACGAGGGCGCCCGCCTGGTTGGCAAGGACGAACAGGATCGTCCACTTGGCCAGCTTGGCGGCCTTGCCCAGGCCGTGGCCCTTCCAGTCGAAGCGCGGACGCAGCTTGAATCCGGTCTCGCGCAGGTAGGGGATCATCGCCAGGGCCTGGACGACGAGGCCGAGCAGGACACCGACGCCGAGGAGCCGTTCGGCCTCCGGCGGGATGCTGGTCACGGTCATGCCGGACGACGCCGACGATCCGTAGACCCAGATGAACATGCCGAGCGTGGCGATGATGACGATGTTGTTGAGGACCGGCGTCCACATCATCGCGCCGAACTTGCCGCGCGCGTTGAGGATCTGGCCCATCACCACATGGATGCCCATGAAGAAGATCGAGGGCAGGAAGTAGCGCAGCAGCGTCGTACCGACCTCGGTGGCCGCCGGGTCGTTCGCGACCGGCACGGACATCACCCGGACCAGCTGCGGAGCCAGCACGATGCCCAGGACGGTGAGGACGCCGAGCGCCACCATGACGAGGGTCAGCAGGCGGTTGGCGTACGCCTCGCCGCCGTCGTCGTCCGTCTTCATGGAACGCACCAGCTGCGGTACGAACACGGAGTTGAGGCCGCCGCCGACGGTGAGGATGTAGATCATCGTCGGGATCTGGTAGACGACCTGGAAGGTGTCACCTAGCAGTCCGACGCCGAGCGCCGAGACGATCAGGGCAGAACGGATGAAGCCGGTGAGACGCGAGACGAGCGTGCCGGCGGCCATCACCGCACTGGACTTCAGCAGGCTCGATGCGCGGCCACCACCGCTCGACTTCGGGGCGGGCGCCGGAGCCGGGGCCGCAGGGGCGGGGACGCCCGGCGGCTCGGGCGGGTGGTAGCCATCGGGCTGCTGGTGGCCGTTGCCCTGGGGGTAGCCGTCCTGGTTGCCCTGGGGGTAGCCGTCCTGCGGATAGCCATCGGGCTGCTGGTAAGCGGCGCCCTGTGGTTCGCGGTAGCCGCCCGGCTGCTGGTCGCGGAAGAGGTGGGCGAAGGCGTCCGGCTCGTGGTGCTCCTCGCCGGCCTGCGTGACCAGGTCGTCGACGCCCACGAACTGGGTCGTACGGGCATCGTCGCCGTACGGAAGGTGCCGGGTCGGACCGTCCGGCTCGGGAGCCGGGGTCTGGGCCCACACGCGGGGGTCCGGCGCGTGCTGAGGGGATGGCGGCTGGGCGTAGAGCGGCTGCGGGTCCTGGTAGTAGCCGGGGGGCGGCGGGGGGTGCGCGGCGCGGTCGTACAGCGCCTCGGTCACCGGGTCCTGGGCGCTGAGGTCCTGCGCGCGGTAGGGGTCCTGGTCGTAGGCGTCCTGGAGGTACACGTCCGGGGCCGGCTGCGGTGGCATCTGCCCGTTCTCAGGGGGGCCTGAACCGCCCGCGCCCTGGCCACGGTCACCGTCGTACGGCGCGTTCATGGATACCCCACCTCATCGTCCCCGGGCCCACCGGCCACGACATCGCTCAACGGTCCACTCTCTCACCCGTGTCCGACGGGTCGGTGCTTTCCGGAGCGGTGTCCGGTGTCGGGTCACTCGGCTGCTCGGGGTCGTCGTCCCCGGTCTCGGTGCCGGACTCGCCGTCCGGGCCGTCGTCGGGTCCGTGGTCGGAGCCGTCGGACGCGGCCTCCTCGGCCTGCTTCCTGGCGGCGCGCTTGCGCTGGGTGTACATCCGGAACCCGGCGAGCACCAGGAGCAGGACGCCACCCGCGATGACCAGCATCACGGTGAGGGTGATCTCGGTGACGTTCACGTCGAAGCGGACCGCTTCGCCGTACGGCTGACCGTCCTCGGTGTAGAGCTGGGCGTAGACCGGGACCGGGCCGTTGGCGTTGGCGGTCGTGGTGAACTTCACCGACTGGGCGTGGCCGCCCGCGATCTTGACCGGCTGTTCCCAGTAGGCCTCGCCGCCGATCTTCAGTCGCGTCGGGTTCTCCGACGTGAGGCGCAGCACCATGTGGTCGACGCCCTGGACCAGGTTGTTCTGGACCGTCACCGGGATCGTCGCGCTGCGGCCCGAGAGCTTCGCGTCGGACTTCTGGATCAGCCGCACCTGCTGGGTGAGCGTCGTGAGGTAGTTCTGCACGCCCCGGCGGAACCCGTCAGCCTCTGCGGCCCGGCCACGCCACGACGTGGACATCTCGCGGTCTATGGCCCGCCCGAAGGGAGTGATGACGCGGTCGGGCTCGCTGAGGATCGTCTTGAAGCGGTTGAGCTTGTTCTGGGTGTTCTGGATGTCCTGGAAGGCCGACCTCGGCAGCTCCTGCTTGCGCAGCGACGCCGGGTAGGAGCCGGCCGACGGCACCCTGGTCGTGGCCGCCGGGTCCGGCTTGGCCTTCGCCGCAGCCGTCAGGTCCTGCGGCTCCGACCAGCGCTCGCCGGAGAGGGCGGTGAGCGCCTTCGCCATCGACTGGGCCTGGCTGGCGGTCGGCATGCGCTGCGGGGCGACGACGATGCTCCGCTGCTTGTCCGGGTCCTGCAGGGTGACCATCAGGCTCTGGGCGAGGAACTTCTGCACGGCGAGCGTGGAGGTCTCGGCCCCTGTCATGTCGCCCTGGAACGCGGTGGAGAGCCCGGCGTCGGCCACCACGGCGGTCGTGCCGCCGCCGATGGGCCGTGCGGCGTTGGGCGTGTACGGCAGCCCGTCGGTCTCACGCAGGCTGTCGCTGCGGGCGATCACCGTGTGGGCGCCGGCGGAGGTGGAGACGTCGACGATCGACGGGTCGAGCGCGCCGTTCACCGGCCACGCGAAGTCCGACCGCGGCTTGACGTGGAGGATCGTCTCCACGGCCTCGGCTCCGACGTCGGTGGCGCCCTTGAGCTGGCCGAGGGACCCGCTGACCGCCTTGCCGTTGTGGGCGAGCGAGGCGAGGTCGGGGTCGGCGAAGGGCAGCGCGACGACCTTCTCGTCCTGCACGGTCTGCTCGAGGTCGTTCAGCCAATGCTTGGCGACCGCCTGGTTCCTGCCCGCGGTGGTCGACCTGCCGTCGGCGGTCCGCACCCGGTAGCTCCGGGTCATCGCGTCGACCGAGGCCAGCAGATCGGGGTCGACGACCCAAGTGACGTCGAGCTTGCGGCCCAGCGACAGCATCTGGTCGAGGCGGCCGCCGGGGGCGATCTCCTTGGCCAGGTCGTCGTCGGTGAACACGGGCGTCTGCTGCTCGTCCGAGCCGGTCTCCGCCGTGAGGTGCGACGTGGAGATGAGCGGCCACAGATACGTCGTCTTCGTCTTCGTGTCGGCGTCCTCCGCCTGCCACGGCAGGAAGGTCCGCTCGAAGCCGAGCACCTGTGACCACGGCTGGGCCGATGTCCGGCCGGTGAGGGAGACACCGAGCTGGTAGACGCCGTCGATGCCGAGGTCCAGCGCCTTGACCGGCACGGAGATGCTGAAGTCCTGGCGGACGCCAGGCGCCAGCTTGGAGACCTTCTCGACGTACTTGCCGCCGACCTCGGCTCCGTCGGCCCCGTCGGCCCCCGGCTGGTAGCCGGTGCGCTTGGCGGCCGCGTCGATCTGGCTCCGGCCGGTCAGGGCAGGACCGAGGCGCAGGCCGACCTCGGCTCCGGTCACCGTCTGCTTGCCGTTGTTGGTGACCGTGCCGGAGACGGTGACGGTGTCGTCTTCCGTCGGGGCGGTGGGGGTCAGCGAGTTCAGCGAGACGTCGACGGTGCTGGAACCGGTGGCCTTGGCCGCCGCGCCGGGCACGGCGGCATCCGCGACCGGCGCCGCAGGAAGCTGCAGCACACCGGTCAGCAAAGGGGCCCCAGCCAGCAGCGCTGCCGTGCGCCGCAGCCACCGGCGAGCAGGTGAGGGACTGGTCCCCGGGAAGTCTGCCGCCTCGGCCACGCGTTGCCCGTCCTCGTCGTCGTCAGTGGTCGTCGGTTGTGCGTCCACGCATGGTAACGAGGTGCGCTGTGGCGAAGTGCCGCGGACTGCTCCACATGATCGGAAGACCTGGCCGGGGAGGGGCGCGCGAACCGGGAGCGGCCCGGAAAACCGGGCGGACGGGGGTGCGCGGGCCACGTACCCTTTTCTGTTGTGCCGAACGCCAATGAAGAGAATCCCAGCGCACTGAGCCAGGTGCAGCGCCGCGCGGTCAGTGAACTACTGCGCGTGTCCCCTGTCGCGGACGACCTCGCCCGCCGTTTCCAGGAGGCCGGGTTCTCCCTTGCCCTGGTCGGCGGCTCGGTGAGAGACGCGCTCCTTGGCCGGCTCGGCAACGACCTGGACTTCACGACCGATGCCCGCCCCGAGGACGTACTGAAGATCGTCAGGCCGTGGGCGGATTCGGTGTGGGAGGTGGGGATCGCCTTCGGCACGGTTGGCAGCCAGAAGGATGGCTACCAGATCGAGGTCACCACGTACCGCTCCGAGGCGTACGACAGGACCTCGCGCAAGCCCGAGGTTTCCTACGGCGACTCCATCGAGGAAGACCTCGTACGCCGTGACTTCACCGTGAACGCGATGGCGGTGGCGCTCCCCGAGAAGGAGTTCATCGACCCGCACGGCGGGCTCGAGGACCTCGCCGAGCGCGTCCTGCGCACCCCTGGCACTCCGGAGGACTCCTTCTCCGACGATCCGCTGCGGATGATGCGGGCCGCGCGGTTCGCCGCGCAGCTGGACTTCGAGGTGGCTCCGGACGTCGTCGCCGCGATGAAGGCGATGGCCGAGCGCATCGACATCGTCTCCGCCGAGCGCGTACGTGACGAACTGAACAAGCTGCTCCTCTCGCCGTACCCGGCAAAGGGACTGGCTCTACTTGTCGACACAGGCATCGCCGAGCACGTTCTCCCGGAGCTTCCGGCGCTGCGCCTGGAGCGCGACGAGCACCACCGTCACAAGGACGTCTACGACCACTCGCTGATCGTCCTTGAACAGGCGATGGCGCTGGAGGAGGAAGGGCCGGACCTGACGCTGCGGCTCGCGGCCCTTCTGCACGACATCGGGAAGCCGCGGACGAGGCGCTTCGAGGACGACGGCCGGGTCTCCTTCCACCACCACGAGGTGGTGGGCGCCAAGATGACCAAGAAGCGGATGACGGAGCTCAAGTACTCGAACGAGCTCGTGAAGGACGTCTCCCGTCTGGTGGAGCTGCACCTGCGCTTCCACGGTTACGGCACGGGCGAATGGACGGACTCGGCCGTACGCCGCTACGTACGCGATGCGGGCCCACTCCTGAGCCGACTGCACAAGCTGACCCGGTCCGACTGCACGACCCGCAACAAGCGCAAGGCGAGTGCGCTGTCGCGCGCGTACGACGGCCTGGAGGAGCGCATCGCCCGCCTCCAGGAACAGGAGGAGCTGGACTCGATCCGCCCGGACCTGGACGGCAACGAGATCATGCAGATCCTGGACGTACGACCGGGCCCTGTCATCGGCCAGGCCTACAAGTTCCTGCTGGAGCTGCGGCTCGAGAACGGTCCGATGGAGCGGGACGCGGCGGTCGCGGCGCTCAAGGAGTGGTGGGCCGCGCAGGAGTGAGGTGGGGTTCGGGGGGGGGGTGGGGGGGGGTGGAGAAACCAACCACCGCGACCGCGCCGACACGGCGCGCGGGGGGC
>NZ_JBHYIG010000280.1:12333-12606 GCF_042740015.1 Streptomyces sp. NPDC059037 | reverse complement strand
CAGAGTGCCGCGGGCGGCCACGAAGCGGGGCTCACGGGGACGGGTCCTTGGGTCATCCGGCTTCGCGGCCGGGTGCGGACCAGTTCGTCGCAGCGTGCCGTGCGGCGGAGGGGTGCGCGGCCGGTCCGGGGACGTGTCCCGGTTTCGTCAAGCGGGTGCCGACCGGCTCTTTCGGCGTCGGTCCGGCACCTACTTTGGGAAAGTTGTGTTCTGACAGAAGGGGGGGGGCCGCCGGGGCGGGGGGCCCCCCCCCGCAACACCAGACCCCCCCGG
>NZ_JBHYIG010000280.1:0-12323 GCF_042740015.1 Streptomyces sp. NPDC059037 | reverse complement strand
GCACGCGGTCGCGTGCGCCCCCCCGCTCATCCGAAGGCCCCAGCGGGGAGCTGTGGGCCCTCGTCGCGATCGTCGTCCTCCGCGTCGACCGAGTCGGGATCGTCATCCGGCACAGGCAGCCGTGCGCCCCTGCTGTCCGCGATCCGCTTTGTGTCACGCAGCGCCTGGCTCATGCAGGCCAGCGTGAACCGGAGCTGATCAGCGGTGGCCTTCCCGTCGTTGAGCAACTCGGCGACATGGTCGAGCAGGTCGCCTGCCATGCCGAGCTGCACGGACTCGATGTTGTCCGCGACGCGGGCCAGGTAGCCGCTGCCGTCGCTGGACAGGTAGCACGGGTTGCCCTCGGGGGTCGACCAGGGAAGCAGCCGTGTCGTGTGCGTCGTGACCGTCACGCCATCACCTCCGTACCTGGCGGCAGGATCGGCACTCGGCGTCTCGCTGTAGCTTGAGTCATGTCGTCAACCTCCTGGGCTGATGGCCACGCCCCCGGACCGTCCACCACGGTCGCGGGGGTCCTTCATCAGCAAGACCCTTGTGCCGAAGACCTGTTGATCCCATCCCACGGCCCTATAGGCCCGTCCTATATTGGAGATATGGGAGACACTCCCGGAAACCTGTGGTCACACCCGCAGCTAGCGGCGGCGCTCACCAGCGAGGACTGGGGCGCCGTCTTCCGCACGTACCGCAAGCTCACTGGCTTGAGTCAGACGAAGCTGGGGGAGCGGGTTGGCCTGGCCCAGTCCGACGTGTCCGACATCGAGCGGGAGCGTCGCCGGATCACCTCCGTCGAGGTGCGGCAACGCATCGTGGCCGGGCTCGGGATTCCGGCCGATCTCCAGGCCCTTGCGACAGGTCCGGTAGAGACTCCGGTTCCAGGGCTCTCGCTTCTGGGGGCCACGCCGGACGAAGATCTGTTGACCCGCGTGACGAGCGTGGTCGACTCCTCCCACCGGGTCGACGCGGCCACCCTCGACTGGCTTGACCGACTGCTCGCCGAGCACCGTCGCGCAGAAGACCACATCGGGTCACGGCCACTCGTCGAGGTGATGCGCCAGCAACTCCGCACCGTCGTCGACCTGTACGCGGGGGCGCGTGGCCCGCTCGCAGACCGCGTCGTACGACTCGCCTCCGAGCACGCGCAGTTCCTCGCGTGGATGGCTCAGGACCAGGCGCAGACTGCCGCCGCTCTCGCTTGGTACGACCGCTCGCACGAATGGGCGCTGGAGGCCGGGGACGCCAACATGGCCGCCACCACGCTCAGCATGAAAGCGCACATGGCGTGGTCCGGTGGCCGAGGAACCAGGTGTGTCCGCCTCGCGGAGGCGGCGCGTTGGTCAGCGCCCGGGACTTCCCTCGGAGTGCAGGGCATGGCCGCACAGATGGCCGCCCGAGGGCACGCACTCGACGGTGAGGCCGACGATGCCCACCGTCTGCTCGATGAGGCACAGGGGCTCATCCGCCGGGCGTCCGAGCACCCCGAGGACGAGCCGGTGTGGATGTACTTCTACGACGAGACGTGGTTCACCCTGCAACGTGGCATGGCAGCGCTGCACTTGCGTGACTGGCGGGAGGCCGTGGATCAGATCACGGTCGGGCTCACCGCACTGCCGGACGAGTACCGACGCGACAAGACTTGGTACTGTGCGTGCCTCGCGCACGCGCTCGCCGGGGCCGGTGAGTCTGCACAAGCCGCGTCAGTGGCAATGGCGAGCGTTCCCGACGCCGCCGACATCGGGCGCCCGCATTCGTGGAACGAGCTGCATACCACGGCCGCACTACTGAAGCGCCGGGGAGTGAAAGAAGGCTCGCAGCTGGTTGCCGCACTACGTGAGTACGACTGAACCGACGACCGGGGTGAAGCGTGTGCGAGGTGGAGAATGGCCCGCCGATCTTCACCAGCTAGCTACCAAAAAGGAAGCCAGTCGCACTTTTTGCAGACAAGGTATCGACCTCCCAGCCGGACCCCAATGCTTCGGCATCATCCATTGCTTGCGAGATCTCTTTGCCTTCAATCATGGCTCGCAGAGAATATCCCAGAGCTCTTCCAGCGAGCTTGCGTGAGAAGACTGAAACGCTACCCGAGATATCTTCTGTCACTGGACCTCCATGTGTAAGGGCATTTCTGGCGCGCTGAATTCTGCGCAGTGCGTGCTCCCATCTGGCGTTCAGAGTCCTTCGGTATGCGGAAAGCTGATGCGCGGATGAATACTGCTTTGCCAAGGAGTTCAGCCTGTATCCGACCAAGTCATTGCCCGAATATTCGGAAGCTACTTGGTTGAGCACGGAGAGTCCGGCCTTGTCATCACAGTGCGCAGATCCATTCTCTCCCTGGAATACGGTTTCCATCATTTGTCGTACGCGGTCTCGTGATTCGCCGGTAAGGGATTCGTTGAAGAGTGTGGCATCGTAAAGGCCTCTGCGTAGATTCAGCAGCATTTCGTTTCGAATCCAATTTGCTCTGAACCTTCGGTTGCAAAAGTGGAACCAATCCAGGCCAGCGTCGTAGGAAGACACCAGCTCAATTGTACGGACGTTCAAAAGGATCGCTGAGGTGCCATCTAGATTTTTCGCCTGATCCCAAACATTCAGAGCCTGAAGGAGGTCGTTCAGGGATTCATCAACCAGAGGGAGGTGTGGTGATAGCGTTCCTGCTGCATTATCAATTCCGTAGGCGAGGGAGGACAGGTCAAAGCTGGTGGCGGGTGTTGCTGACGTTCTGAAGAATTTCTCACTGACTACTGATCCATCCATAGTGTGAATGTGGGATCCAGTGTCTCTCCATGCCTTACCCTTGCCGCCGGTATCCAAGGAGGCGGTCAATAGAACAGCCATGGCTTGCTTTCGTGCGGCTCCTGGAGCATCGGAAGTAGCTAGACTGCCGAGATTGACTCTGGCGAGTACAAAGTTGCTATCCTCCGGCCAGTACTTCTGATTTCTGTACCCCGTAAGTTCGTCTGATATTTCTGCTGTGTTCCCTTCATTGAATCTACGACGAAGTGTGGGCCCGTGATGAAACTCTACGGGTCCAATCTCCACTACGTCACCATTGATCTGTGCTGAGTCGTAAATTAGCCAGACCACGTGATTGGCGACTCGTGGAGGTGACGACACGATGCGTTGGCAGAGTGCCTTGCGATCGGTGTCGGACATTCCCGCTTTTCGATTGATTCTTTCTTGGATTGATTGCGGCATTCCGGCGGTGCTTTCCCCTAGTAGCGTGAGGGCGCGATACTTTTCGTTTAGATCGTCTATCAGTACGCCGCTGAGAATTCCTTGCAGCTCTCGAGTGTTATGTCCGCTGTGATGTGCGACTCCCCAGGAGGCGTCCCGTGTCTTAGTTATCCTAGACATGGAGTAGTCGGACTTTCCGCATGCCCGCACTAGGTCTTGCCAGCAGGCAAGGAGGGCGCCAGTCTCGGTAATTTTCTCCAGGAGATCCGAGAGCTGATGATGCAGAGGTTCTCGCTTTGGGTCATCAGGATCTGAAAGGCATTCTTGAAGTGACGTAATCAGGACTGTCGTCTCTGCGGACAGGAAATTCGCAAGATCTGTGCCGCATTCTTTGATGCACTGTTGGAGATCCTCGATCGCTGACTCCCAGGCGGCATGGTGATGTGCCCTAACGTACCGTCTTTTATCCTTAGTCCAGGCCGGCATTTCGCGGGCTGCGGCGTCCATACTCAGGGTGTCTTCGCCTGCCCAGCGTCCCTTATGGTCAGCGAGGCAGTTACCAAGTAGCTGAACTTGATTCGAAGTGCGCTGTGCCACCATGGATATAAGTGTGGCACCGAACAGCCGTCTACGGGCGGTGGCACCGCAGCTGAGCCATCGTGCGCTGAGTGATGCCCTCGGTAGGGCGACGCCGAGCACTCTGCAACGTCGTCCGTCCGAGCCCCGATCTGACCGAGGGCATTAAAGCGCCGCTGCATCCTCTGGATGTGACGGCAACCCTGACGGCAACGACGGCACACACGGGCTCGTAATCGCGAACGCAGGCGCCCAATCCAGGAAGCGAGCGGGCCCTCTCCCAGGCCCCCGCCCCAACCTACGGATCAGAAGGTTGCGGAAACTCCTTGCCGTGCTTCGGGGTCGTCGAAGTCGGAGCACGCCCATCGGCGGTCCGAGCGCCGGCGCCTTATCCACCGATTCCGAAGGGCAGTCCCTTTTGATCGTTACTCAGTGACCTTCGTATGGCGTTGACCAGCCTTACCTGGGCTTCGGCGGGTGCCTGCCTGGCCTGCTCGAAATCCTCCGGACTCACCGGGTCACGCAGAGGGTCGCGCCCCCGCGCCACTTGGTCCAGGAAGGCGTTGACGGCGCAGCCGAAACTATCGATCTCGGTGGCCACTTCCGGAGGGGCGATCATGCTCACGCGCATCAAGGACGCGCTCCACTCGCCCCAGTCGTAATCCCAGCCACGTTGGTCACCGTGCGCGCGCCTGAGTTCCATCGTGAACTTGGCGTAGTGACTGAACAGCTCCTGGTAGGCGACAAGCTGTTGGTCACGGAGCCACTGACGATCCTGAGCGCGACGCGTGACGATACCGCCGACCAGAACTCCCACCGTGGCTGCGAGGGCCCCAGCGGCCGTCGTCACCAGCGTGTCCAGCACTAGACGCCCCCTACGTCCCAAGCCGTTGGAGAGACGAACGTACTGGTCATCCGTCCTCGGCAACAACGATCAGCCTTCGATGAGATCGGGCGGAGACCTTAAAGAAGCAAGCTAGGGCAGGTCAACCGGCCAATGTCGGGCATGCGATCGTCCCTTGACGGTGGCCGCTTCGCTCCCGGATTTCCCATGGCGAGCCAGGAGCGCTAGTTGAAGGCGCGGCGCAGTGCCAAGGTCGCGTCGACCTCCGGGAAAGCCCGGCGGATCTCGCGGTCTGCCTGGTCGATCAGCAGCTCAAGTGCGCCCGGTGCTGCGCCGTGCACCAGCTCCCGCAGGTATCCATCGAGTTCGGCGACGTCATCGGGCAGCGCGACGTCCGCAAGCAGAGCCACGCCGTCCGTCTTGTATGGCGCGGGCGGCAGGCCCACCTTCTCTGGGTGCACGCAGACAGGCACGCCACGCAGGGTGTACCTGTGGCCGTCCTCGGGATTGAAGGGGTACTCGCGAGACGGACGCTCGGCCACGTCGAACTCACCTAGTGGGAACTGGCGGGACGGGCAGATGCCGCAGGCGCGGTGGCCGTCTCCGGAGACGAAAGCCTCGACCATGCGCAGAGAGTAGCGCGTTGCTTGCTGGCAGCAACGCAGCGGCGGAGCCCCCTCCCCGCCCCCCCCGGGCCCGGGAGGCGCTCCGCCCAGGAGGAACCCGGCCGGGCGGGGGCCGGTGTGTTGGCTGCCCCGCCCGGTCGGAGGGCTACGCGTCGGCTGACTGGGCCCGCAGGGCGCGCTCCACGCCCGCGCGGGACTCCGTGATCAGGCGGCGCAGGGCCGCCGAGGGGGCGGCCGAGGAGAGCCACGTGTCCGTGGCGTCCAGGGTTGCCTGGGAGACCTGGAGCGACGGGTACAGGCCCACCGCGATCTGCTGCGCCATCTCGTGCGAGCGGGAGTCCCATGCCTCCTTGACCGTCGCGAAGAACTTTTCCGTGTAGGGGGCCAACAGCTCGCGCTGGTCCGTCTGGACGAAGCCGCTGATCACCGCCTCCTGGATCGCGTTCGGGAGCTTGTCCGAGTCGATGACCGAGGCCCACGCCTCCGCCTTTGCCGCAGCCGTCGGACGCGCCGCCCGCGCCGACGCCGCGTGCCGCTCGCCCGCCGCCGTCTTGTCGCGGTCCAGCTCCGCCGCGATTCCGGCCTCGTCGAGCCGGCCCGTCGCCGCGAGCCGGTGCACGAACGCCCAGCGCAGCTCCGTGTCGACGGCCAGGCCCTCGACCGACTGCTTGGCGGAGAGGAGTTCCTCCAGGAGCGTCAGCTGCTGCTCCGTACGCGCCGTCGCCGCGAACGCCCGCGCCCACGCCAGCTGGTGGTCGCTGCCCGGCTCCGCCGAGCGCAGGTGCGAGAGCGTCGCCTCGGTCCAGCGGGCCAGCGCCTCCTCGCGTCCGGACGGCGCCGCGTACAGGTCGAGCGCCAGCTTCACCTGACGGTGCAGCGACTGGACGACGCCGATGTCCGACTCCTTCGCGATGCCGGAGAGGACCAGCGCGAGATAGTCCCGCGTCGGCAGCTCCGCGTCCCGCGTCATGTCCCACGCCGACGCCCACGACAGCGCCCGCGGCAGCGAGGCCTCGAAGTCACCGATGTGGTCCGTCACGTACGCCAGCGACTCCGCGTCCAGGCGGACCTTCGCGTAGGAGAGGTCGTCGTCGTTGAGCAGGATCACGGCCGGGCGCACGCGGCCCACCAGCTCGTCCACCGCCGTCAGTTCGCCGTCCACGTCCAGTTCCACGCGGTCCGTGCGCAGCAGCTTGCCGGATTCGTCGTCCAGGTCGTACAGGCCGATCGCGATCCGGTGCGGGCGCAGGGTCGGCTCCCCCTTCGCGCCGGCGGGCAGCGCCGGTGCCTCCTGCTTCACCGCGAATGATGTGATCTTGCCGGTCGTGTCTACGTCCACCACCGGGCGCAGCACGTTGATGCCCGCCGTTTCAAGCCACTTCTTCGACCACGTCTTGAGGTCGCGTCCGCTCGTCTCCTCAAGGGCGCCGAGCAGATCGGAAAGGCGCGTGTTGCCGAACGCGTGCGCCTTGAAGTAGGCCTGCACGCCCCGGAAGAACTCGTCCATGCCGACGTACGCGACGAGCTGCTTGAGCACGCTCGCGCCCTTGGCGTACGTGATGCCGTCGAAGTTGACAAGCACGTCGTCGAGGTCGCGGATGTCCGCCATGATCGGGTGCGTGGAGGGCAGCTGGTCCTGGCGGTACGCCCACGTCTTCATGGAGTTGGCGAACGTCGTCCAGGAGTGCGGCCAGCGCGAGTTCTCCGCGTACGCCTGGCAGGCGATCGACGTGTACGTGGCGAACGACTCGTTCAGCCACAGGTCGTTCCACCACTCCATCGTCACCAGGTCGCCGAACCACATGTGGGCCAGCTCGTGGAGGATGGTTTCCGCGCGCGTCTCGTACGCCGCGTCCGTCACCTTCGAACGGAACACGTACTGGTCGCGGATGGTCACCGCACCCGCGTTCTCCATCGCGCCCGCGTTGAACTCCGGCACGAAGAGCTGGTCGTACTTGGCGAAGGGGTACGCGTAGTCGAACTTCTCCTGGAACCAGTCGAAGCCCTGCCGCGTCACCTCGAAGATCGCGTCCGAGTCGAGGAACTCGGCCAGCGAGGGCCGGCAGTAGATGCCGAGCGGAACCGACTGGCCGCCAGGACCCTCGTACGAACTGTGGACCGAGTGATACGGACCGACGATCAACGCCGTGATGTACGTCGACATGCGTGGCGTCGGCTCGAAGACCCAGATGTCGCTGTTCGGCTCCGGAGTCGGGGAGTTGGAGACCACCGTCCAGCCTGTCGGCGCCTTCACGGTGAACTGGAACGTCGCCTTGAGGTCGGGCTGTTCGAACGAGGCGAAGACGCGGCGTGCGTCCGGGACCTCGAACTGCGTGTAGAGGTAGGCCTGTTGGTCGACCGGGTCGACGAAGCGGTGCAGGCCCTCACCGGTGTTGGTGTAGTCGCAGTCGGCGACGACCTTCAGCTCGTTCGGCCCGGCCTCAAGGTGCTTCAGCGCGATGCGCGAGTCACGGAAGACCGCCGCGACGTCCAGCGAGTGGCCGTTCAGGACCACCTCGTGGACCGCAGGGGCCACCAGGTCGATGAAGGTCTCGGCGTTCGCCTCCGCGGAGTCGAAGCGCACCGTGGTCACGGACCGGTAGGTGCCGCCCTCTTGCGCGCCGGAGAGGTCGAGATCGATCTCGTACGAATCAACGGTGAGCAGCTTCGCCCGCTGCTGCGCCTCTTCGCGGGTCAGATTGGTGCCGGGCACGCGGTCATCTCCTCAGGTACGTCAGGTACGACTTGTGGCGTTTCCGGTCATCCTTCCACGAGGCCGCGGGAGCGTGCCGGGGCATTGTCCGGTGGCCGACATGCGGCATTGTTCGCCGCCCGTCGTGCCGCTAGCATCCGCGCGGCGAGGAACGCCCCGGGGGGAGCGCTCATGGCACGGTCACGTTCACGATCACGATTACGGCCACGATTACGCGGCGCGGGGCGGGCGGTGCCGCAGCCATGATCGACGTACTCGTCGCGGGAGCCGGGATCGGCGGTCTGACCACCGCCCTCGGTCTGCACGCCGCGGGCATCGAGGTGCGGGTCGTGGACGCGGCGGACGCGCTGCGCCCCGTCGGCGTCGGCATCAACCTCCTCCCGCACGCGGTACGGGAGTTGACGGAACTCGGCCTGGGCGCCGAGCTGGCCGCCACGGCCGTGCCGACCGCCGAGATGATCCACTTCGACCGGCACGGCAACCACATCTGGAGCGAGCCGCGGGGCGTCGCGCGCGGCCACCACTGGCCGCAGTACTCGCTGCACCGGGGCGCCCTGCAGATGCTCCTGCTCGACGCCGTGCGCGACCGGATCGGCGAGCACGCCGTGCGCACGGGCACGGCGTTCGTGCGGTACGCCGAGACCGAGGGGTCCCGGTCGGTGCTCGTCACGCTGCGGGACGTGGCGCGCGGGCGGGAGTACGCGGTGCCCGCGCGGGCCCTGATCGGCGCCGACGGGCTCTACTCGGCGGTGCGGGCGCGGCTGCACCCCGGGGAGGGGCCGCCGCTGTGGAACGGCATCCGGATGTGGCGGGGCGTCACCGAGTGGGAGCCGGTGCTCGGCGGTCGCACCATGGCCATCGCGGGCAGCAACGCGAGCGTGAAGCTGGTCGTCTACCCGATCTCCCGCGAGGCGGAGACGCGGGGGCGTGCGCTGCTCAACTGGGTGGCCGAGGTGCGGTTTCCCGTCCACCACCACGGGGTGGCGGGGCCCGTCGACTGGAACCGCTCGGGGCGGCTTTCCGACGTGCTTCCGCACTTCGCCGGGTGGCGCATCGGCGACCTCGACGTGCCGGCGCTGCTTGCCTCGACGGGGCGGATCCTGGAGTACCCGATGGTGGACCGGGATCCGCTGCCGTGGTGGGGGCAGGGCCCCGTGACGCTCCTCGGGGACGCGGCGCATCCGATGTACCCCGTGGGGTCGAGCGGCGGCTCCGAGGCGGTGCTCGACGCGCGGGTCCTCGCCCGCTGCCTGGCGCTTGCCGCGCCGGACCGGGTGGGGGGACTGCGGGCCTACGAGGCCGAGCGGTGGGCGTCCGCGAACGCGGTGGTCCTGGCGAACCGGGCGATGCCGGCGGACGCGGTCCTCCGGACGGTCGCGGAGCGGGCGCCGGAGGGATTTGTGCGGGTGGAGGATGTGCTGACGGAGGGGGAGCTGGCGGAGCTGGGGGAGGGGTATCGGCGGATGCGGGGGGCTTGGTAGGGGGGCGTCAGGACCGCCGCTTCGCGGCGGATCTTTCCCGCCCACCCACCCACCCGATTGCCCAGCAGGTCTCGGTGATCTGCGGAAGTCCACGTCGGGAAACCGCCAGCCCCACCCACCCGCACGCGCGACCCTCGACCCATGACCACCACCGCGTACCACCCCCGCCCCATCGACCCCGTAGCCCTCAAACAGCTCCGTGAGATCGACGACGCGGGGCGACCCTGCGCGCCCTACACGGACAGCACCGGCGGCGACCCCCTCCGCTGCTGTCTGCGCCCCATCGCCCCCGGCGAGCACGTCGCCCTCGTCTCGTACGCGCCGCTGCGGCGCTGGGCGGCGGACACCGGCGCCACCCCCGGCGCCTACGACGAGCAGGGGCCCGTCTTCATCCACGCGCAGGACTGCGCGGGACCCGCCCCGGACGGGGAGGGATACCCCTTCGCCCGCCAGGGAGCCCTCCGCACCCTGCGCCGCTACAACGCCGAAGGCCGCATCATCGGCGGCCGCCTCTTCGAGATCCCCGAGGACACCACCGCCGGCTTCGACGCCGCCCTCGCGGAGGCCTTCGCCGACCCCGAAGTCGCCCTCGTGCACGTCAGGGCCGTGGAGTACGGCTGCTTCCACTTCGAGGTGCGGCGGCCCTGACGCCCGACGCGGCGACCGCCCGTGCGAACGCCCGCACCCGCTCCGTCTCCGCGTCCCGGTGCCACACCATCCCGAGCACCGAGTCCGGCAGCCCCTCCACCGGCACGAACGTGACGTCGCGGCGGCCGTGGTACTCCGCCGTGGGACTGCACAGCAGCATCGCGCCCCGCCCCGCCGCGACCAGCGTCAGCCCTTCCTGGAGGGTGCGCACCTCCGGCGCGGGCGTGGCGGAAGGGGCGTGCGCCTCGCGCCAGTACACGGGCGCGGGAGCCGCCGCCGCGATCAGCGGAGTTTCCGTCAGCTCGGCCGCGCTCAGCAACTCCCGGCCCGCGAAGGGGTGGCGTACCGACACGGCGACGTTCTGCGGCTGGCGGGAGAAGAGCGGGCCGAGGACCAGGTCCGGTTCCGCCACCGGCAGCAGCACGATCGCGGTGTCCACCGCGCCGTGCCGCACCGCACCGAAGGGGTCCGCGAAGGGGATCTCCACGATCTCCGTCACGCACGCCGGATGCTGCTCCTGGAAGTCCGTGATCGCCTCCATCAGCCGGGCGTCCGCCGTCCCCTGGAAACCGATCCGCAGCCGCCCCGAGACCCCACGCGCCGCCTCCCGCGCCGAGTCCACCGTGGCGCTCAACGCCTCGTACGCCGGGCGCAGTTCGGCAAGGAAACGCTCACCCGACGGGGTCAGCCGCACCCGGCGGCTCGACCGTTCGACGAGCCGTGCGCCGATCCGCCGCTCCAGATCCCGCAGCAGCTGGCTGACGCGGCTCTGCGAGACGTAGAGCCGCTCGCCCGCGCGGCCGAAGTGCAGCTCGTCGGCGAGCGCGATGAAGCACTCGAGCTCCCGTATCTCAAGCCCGCTCACCCGGTCCGCCTTTCAGCCACTCATCGACTCATCCATGAGCCTCGCCTCATCCACGAGCCTCGCCTCATCGATGAGCCTCGCTCATTCAAGGATGAGATCTTCGGCGTTGTTCCCGGCGGGCGCCCCACGAAGGCTGGAGTCCATGAAGAACAACACCGCCCTGCCCCTCTCCGTCCTCGCCGTCGCCGCCACCACCTTCTCCGTCGTCACCACGGAGATGCTGCCCGTCGGACTCCTCACCTCCCTCTCCGCCGGCCTCGGCGTCTCCGACGGCACCGCGGGCCTGACCGTCACGCTGCCCGGCGTGGTCGCGGCGCTCGCCGCCCTGCTGCTGCCCGTCGCCGTGCGCAGCGCCGACCGGCGGACGGTGCTCTGCACGCTCACCGCGCTGCTCGCCGCCGCGAATCTGCTCTCCGCGCTCGCGCCCTCCTTCGGCGTGCTGCTCGCCGCGCGGGTCCTGGTGGGCGTCTGCATCGGGGGCGTGTGGGCGATCGCGGCCGGTATCGGCGTACGCCTCGTGCGCGAGGAGGCGGCCGGGCGGGCCACCACGGTGATCTTCAGCGGGATCGCGGTGGCGTCCGTGCTCGGCGTCCCCGCCGGTACGTTCCTGGGTGAACTGGCGGGCTGGCGCTGGGCGTTCGTGGCCATGGGCGCCTTCGCCCTCGCCGTCGCGGGACTGCTCGCCGCGGTCCTGCCCGAGCTGCCGTCGTCCGAGGCGGTGCGGCTCGGCGCGTTCCCGGGGCTGCTGCGGACGGCGCCGCTGCGGGCCGCGCTCCTGGTGGTGCTGCTCCTGGTGACAGGACACTTCGCCGCGTACACCTACGTGCGCCCGGTCCTGGAGCGGGTGCCGGATCTCGGCGCCGGGCTGATCAGCGGACTGCTTCTCGCGTACGGCGTCGCGGGCATCGCGGGGAACTTCGTGGGCGGCGCCTTCGCGGCCCGCGACCCGCGCCGTGCGCTGCTCGCGATCAGCGCCGGGCTCGGCGCCGTGGTGCTCCTCATGGGGCCCGCGGGCGGCTCGCTGCTCGCGTCGGTGGCGCTGCTCATCGCCTGGGGACTGACGTACGGCGGGGTCTCGGTCTCCACCCAGCAGTGGGTGATGGCCGCGGCACCGGGGGCCCGCGAGGCGGCGTCGGCGCTCTTCGCCGGGGTGTTCAACGCGGCGATCGCCCTGGGCGCGCTGACCGGCGGCCTGGTCGCGGACAGCCGCGGGGTGAGCGACGTACTGTGGCTCGGCGGCGGCCTCGCGGTGCTCGCGCTGCTCGTGGTGGCGGCCACGGGCACGCGAAAGGGGGGGGGGGGGGGGCCCCCGCCGCCCCGCCCCCCCCGCCGCGCGGGCGGCGCCCCCGGCGCACGCACTAGAGGGCACGCGCACTCGCGCGCGCCCCCCCCCCCCCCC
>NZ_JBHYIG010000279.1:0-12670 GCF_042740015.1 Streptomyces sp. NPDC059037 | reverse complement strand
TGCCTTCATGCGTCCGCGGCGGCGGGGGGGGGCGGCGGGGCGGACAGAGAACGCGTACTCAGATCGACGGCGGGGCTGACGGCGCCCCGCCCCGCCCCCCCTTACGCGCCCCGCGTTCCCCTGAACGTCATCCGGTACGCGCCCGGCGACACCCCGAGCCCCGCCTGGAAGTGCTGCCTCAGCGACGCCGCCGTGCCGAAGCCCGCGTCCGTCGCGATGCGGTCGACCGTGTGGTCCGTCTCCTCCAGGAGCGCCCTCGCCCGGTCGATCCGGCGCTGGGTCAGCCACTGCATCGGCGTCAGGCCGGTCTCCTCGCGGAAGCGGCGGCTGAAGGTGCGTACGCTCATCGACTCGCGTGCCGCCAACTCGGCCAGCGTCAGCGGCTCGCCGAGGCGCGTCAGGGCCCACCCGCGGGCCCGGCCCGTCGACGCCGTGCGGGGTTCCGCCACCGGGCGGCGGATGTACTGGGCCTGGCCGCCCTCGCGATGTGGGGGTACGACGGTACGGCGGGCCACGTCCGCCGCCACCGCCGCTCCGTGGTCGCGGCGGATCATGTGCAGGCAGAGGTCGATGCCGGCCGCCTCGCCTGCCGAGGTGAGGACCTCGCCCTCGTCCACGTACAGGACGTCCGGGTCGACCGTGACGGTCGGGAAGGTGCGGGCGAACAGGTCCGTGGAGAGCCAGTGCGTCGTCGCCCTGCGGCCGTCCAGGAGGCCGGCTGCCGCGAGGACGAAGGCGCCGGTGCAGATGGAGGCGATGCGGGCGCGGGCGCCTGTGGCGGACTCGAGCGTTGCGGCGAGGGCCGGTGGCAGGGCGCCCGGCAGGAGTGACTCGTCCTCCTCGTGCGAGGCGGGGACGATGACCGTGCCGGCGGTCGTGATGGCCTCGGGGCCGTGTTCCGCGTAGATGGGGAAGTCGGCGTCCGTGCGGATGAGGCCGGGGGTCAGGGCGCAGGTCAGGGGCTTGTAGAGGGGGGCTCCTGAGGGGGAACGGGCGTTGCCGAAGAGCTGGTGGATCAGGCCCAGCTCCATGGGGAGTACGCCGTGTCTTACGAGTACTGCGAGCTTGTGGGGGGTGCGGGTGGTGGGCTCGGCACTCATGGGGTGATCCTCACAGCACTTTCCTTCCCCGACCCCGCCCCTTCCCGACCGTGACATTTGCGGCTCCGCCGCGGGCCGGCTCCGCCGGGACCGATGCGCACCGTCAATCACCGGCTCCGCCGAGTTCGTCCTCAAACGCCGGACGGGCTGAAATCTTCACGCCCCCACCCCCCGCGAAACCGTATAGATCACCAACCCCGCCAACGACCCCACCACCGTGCCGTTGATCCGAATGAACTGCAGGTCACGCCCGATATGCGCCTCGATCTTCTTCGACGTGTGCTCCGCGTCCCAGCCCGCCACCGTGTCCGTGATCAGGGACGTGATCTCGTTCTGGTACGTCGTGACGACGTACACCGCCGCGCCCTCGACCCAGCCGTCGACCTTCTCCCGGAGTCGCGCGTCCGTCGACATCCGCGCGCCCAGCGACAGCAGGGCCGCCCGCACCCGCAGGCGCAGCTCGCTGCGTTCGTCCTCCGCCGCGGCCACGATCATCTGGCGTACCGCGGCCCAGGCCGACGCGATCAGGTCCTGCACCTCGCCGCGGCCGAGCACCTCCCGCTTGAGGCGCTCGACGCGTTCGCGGGTGTCGGAGTCGGACTGGAGGTCGGCGGCGAAGTCGGCGAGGAAGCGGTCGACCGCGCCGCGCGCCGGGTGCTCCGGCATGTCCCGCATCTCGGCGAGGAAGCGGAGCAGTTCCTTGTAGACGCGCTCGCCGACCTTCCTGTCGACGAACCGCGGGGTCCAGCCGGGGGCGCCGCCCTGCACCGCGTCCATGACCGACTCGTCGTGCTCCACCAGCCAGTCGTGGGCGCGTACGCAGACCAGGTCCACGACGCGTTTGTGGCCGCCGTCCGCGACCACCTTCTCCAGCATCTTGCCGATGCCCGGCGCGATCTCCTGGGCGTCGGCACGGCGCGTGATGGCCTCGCCGACGACGGCCTGGACGTCGGAGTCGCGCAGGACCGTCAAGGCTCCGCGCAGCGCCGTCGCCAGTTCGGCCGTCACCCGGTCGGCGTGCGCGGGCTCGGCCAGCCAGCTGCCGAGGCGGCCGCCGATGCCGACGGCGCGCAGCCGGTCGCGTACGACATCGGACGAGAGGAAGTTCTCGCCCACGAAGTCACCGAGCGATGCGCCCAGTTGGTCCTTCTTGTTCGGGATGATGGCCGTGTGCGGAATGGGCAGGCCCAGCGGGTGGCGGAAGAGCGCGGTCACGGCGAACCAGTCGGCGAGCGCGCCGACCATGCCCGCCTCTGCGGCCGCGGCGACATAGCCCGCCCAGGCTCCGGCGCCAGAGTTCTGCGCCCATTTCGCCAGGACGTAGACGAGTGCGACGAAGACGAGGAGGCCCGTGGCGGTGATCTTCATCCGGCGGACACCGCGCCGCTTCTCCTCGTCGGCGGGGCTGTACATGAAGCCGCCGCCGCGCGCCGGGCCGTCCGCGGCGCGTGAAGGGCGCGGCCCGCGGGCATGCTGCCCAGTGTCCGCTTCAGCCGACCGCGCCGCTTCAGCCGACCGCGCCGCTTCCGACACCTGCGCAGACACTCCCGCCACCTGCGCAGCCCGTGCCGCCGCTGCCGCATCCTCCGGATTTGATGGTTCCGTACGATCCACTCAATCCACCTGGCCCGTTCGCGTCGTCCTCATCCGCATTGTCCCCATCTCTGCGCGTCCCTTCCTGGCGAGCGCGTCCCTTCCTGACGACTCCTGGAACGGACGACAAGTTCCCGGCGTCTCATTGGTCGGAGGGGGGCAGTGTCGGCCGCCTCACGGCCCATGACGCATCATGGGGTGATCACATCGGAGCCTCGGGCTCCCCCTGCTCGAGGAGACACAGCCCGCATGACCAAGCGTCACGGTTATGCCCTGCTTGCCGCGGTCCTCGCGGTGATAGTGGTGATTTCTGCCGCCATATACGTCGGTGTGTCGCGCACCGACGACGGTTCGCAGGACACCATCAGCGCGGGTCCGCGCTCTCCGCGCAACTCCGCGGCGCCTGCCTCGGCGGGCACCTGGGTCGGCACCTGGGCGGCGTCCCCCGCGGCCGCCGAACCGAACACGCATCAGCGCGGTTTCGCGGGCCGCACGATCCGTAACGTCGTGCACACCAGCGTCGGCGGCGACAGCGCCCGCATCACCCTGTCGAACCTGTACGGCCGGCAGCCGCTGAGCATCACGCACGCCTCGATCGCCGTCGCCGCCGGGTCGAACAACCCGGCCGTGTCGCCGGGCACGCTGCGCCGCCTGAACTTCAACGGCAACACGTCGGTGGTGATCCCCGCCGGTGAGCAGGTGATGAGCGACGCGGTCCGGCTGCGGGTGCCGCACGACGGTGATCTGCTGGTCACGACGTTCTCGCCGACCCCGTCGGGCCCGGTCACCTTCCACCCGCACGCCCGCCAGGTCAGCTTCGTCGCCGACGGCGACCGTACGGAGGACCCGAACGGCCAGGCGTTCGCCCAGCAGAGCACCTCGTGGCGCTATCTGTCGGCCGTGGACGTCCTGAGCAACGAGTCGGACGGCACCGTCGTCGTCTTCGGCGACTCGCTCACCGACGGCATCTCCTCCACCATGGGCGCCAACGCCCGCTGGACCGACGCACTGGCCGACCGGCTGCGCGACGAGTCGGGCGCCCCGCGCTACGGCGTCGTGAACGAGGGCATCAGCGGCAACCGCGTCCTCTCGGACGGCAACGGCACCCCCGCCGACAACCCGAGCGGCCTCTCCCGCTTCGACCGGGACGTACTGAACCGAACGGGTGTCAAGGCCGTCGTGATCGCGCTCGGCGTCAACGACATCCTCCGTAACCCGCACCAGAACGACCCCGA
Organism: Streptomyces sp. NPDC059037; assembly: GCF_042740015.1. NCBI lineage: Bacteria > Bacillati > Actinomycetota > Actinomycetes > Kitasatosporales > Streptomycetaceae > Streptomyces > Streptomyces sp. NPDC059037. The sequence goes on along the minus strand of NZ_JBHYIG010000279.1, from coordinate 8,742 downwards.
CCGGATCGTCGAGGGCCTGCGCGAGCTGACCCGGCAGGCGCACACCCGCGGGCTGCGGGTCGTCGGGGCCACGCTCATGCCGTTCGGCGGACACCGGGGGTACGAGACGGAGCTGGAGAACGTGCGGCAGGCCGTGAACAAGGAGATCCGGGAGGGCAAGGTCTTCGACGAGTTCGTCGACTTCGACAAGGCCTTGCGGGATCCGTACGACCCCCGCAAGCTGCGCGCCCAGTACGACTCGGGCGATCACCTGCACCCCAGCGACGCCGGCTACCGCAAGATGGCCGAGACGTTCAACCTGGCGCACCTGCGGGGCTCCGCGGCCGCCGAGCTGTAGACAGCGGACCAGGCCGGCCGGGGGTCCAACCCGCCCCCGGCACCCCCGAACGCTCACTCCGGCTCCCGGCGCTCATCGCGCCTGCGCCGGTGCTACTCGCCGCCTCCGCCGCCGTAGTCCCCGGGCGACGGGTGCGATGAATCGCCCTTCCGGTGACGCTGCTCGATCGCTTGGCGCTTGCGCTCCGCGTGCATCTCGCGCCACTCCTCGCGGCGCTCCAGGCGCTCGCGGCGCCGCCGCTCCTTCATCCGCAGCTTCTCTTCCTTGAGCCGCAGCTTCTCCTGCCTGCGCACCTTGCGGTCCACGCCGACGCCGCCCATCAGGGCGAAGCCCTTGACGAGGACGCGCGGGGAGTCGGGGGTGCCCACGCCCGTCGCGTTGTCGTCGAAGCCGCCCATGATGCCGAAGCCCTTGACGACGACGTTCATCTCCGGCGGCACGACGACCTGCAGCCCGCCCATGATCGTGTAGCAGCGGATCTCGACGTCGCGCGTCGCGAACCGCGCCTCGCGCAGGTCGATCTCGCCGCCGCCCCACATCGCGAACGCGGTGAACGTCCGCCCGACCGTCCAGCCGCCCTTGCGGGTGAAGCCGCTCCAGAAGGCGAAGGCGCCGGTCGACGTGGCCTCGCCGCCCATCCGCTCGGCCCAGTCGATGGCGTCGGGGTCGTCGCTCACCGACCGCTTCACCATGGACACCCGGCCGGGGTGTGAGGGGAGATCGCGGGTGATGGGCGCCAACTCGCCGTACGTACGCGCCTTGTACGTCGCGTCGAGGCGCTCCTCGAACTCCGTCATGTCGAGGCGGCCCTCGGCCATCGCGTCCCGGAGTTGTTCGGCGACCCGCTCGCGGTCGGCGTCGGATGCCCGGAGTTCGGGGAGTTCTTCACTCATGCGGAGCAGCCTACGAGACTCATGAAGGACAGCCTACGAAGTCACCTTCTCCGCGTACATCTTGGCGATGACCGCCTCGATGTCGGGCTCCCTGACCGAGAGGTCGGCCAGCGGATACTCGGCCGCTATCCGCGCGACAAGCGGAGCCGCCGACTCCGCCGCCGGGAAGGCGAGCCACTGCCGCGGCCCCTCCACCTTCACCACACGCGCCCCGTCGACCTCGATGGGCAAGAGCTCACGCTCCAGGTCCACGACCAGGGTGCGCTCGCTCTCCCCCACCTCGTGCAGCCCCGCGAGGGCACCGTCGTACATCAGACGCCCGTGGTCGATGACCATCACACGCTTGCAGAGCTGCTCGATGTCGGTCAGGTCGTGCGTGGTCAGCAGGACCGTCGTACCCGACTCGGCGTTCAAGTCCCGCAGGAACTCCCGGACTTTGGCCTTGCTGATGACATCCAGGCCGATCGTCGGTTCGTCCAGGTACAGGACCTCCGGATCGTGAAGGAGCGCCGCCGCGATATCGCCGCGCATCCGCTGCCCGAGCGAGAGTTGACGCACCGGGACGTCCAACAGCGCGTCGAGTTCGAGGAGTTCGACGCACCGGTCCAGGTTCTCCTTGTATCGGGCGTCCGGGATCCGGTACATCCGGTGCATCAGACGGTACGAGTCGATCAGCGGCAGGTCCCACCACAGCGTCGTACGCTGCCCGAAGACCACCCCGATGCGCTGGGCCAGGCGCGTCCGCTCACGAGTGGGGCCTCCCCTGCTCGAGCGAAGTCGAGAGCTTGGGGAAGGGTCGATGCCCGCGACGCGCAGCCGCCCGCCGCTCGGCGTCAGAATCCCCGTCAGCATCTTGATCGTCGTCGACTTGCCCGCGCCGTTCGGCCCGATGTAGCCGACCATCTCGCCGCGGGACACGGTGAAGGAGATGCCGTCCACGGCACGCACCTCGTGCTTCGCCCGCCGCAGGAAACCGGTCTTCTTGCGTACGTCGAAGACCTTCTCGACGCCGTCGAGCTCAATGAGGTCTGCTTCCACGGCAGTTCAGCTCCCTGTGCTGCAGTACGAACGAAGGCCCGCCCGCCAGGCGAGACCGGCCAGGGCAAGAGATCCCGCGGCCACCAGCGGCGGCGTGAACGCCACCCACGTCGGCAGGTCCAGCGGATAGGGCCGCCCCAGCACGTACAGCGCGGGCAGCCAGTTCACGAAGGCGAGCGGCAGCACGAAGGTGACGCCCCGCACCAGCTCCTTGGCGAAGACGGTCGGCGGATACTGCAGCAGCGTGGTGCCGCCGTATGTGAAGGCACTCTGCACCTCCGCGGCGTCCTGCGCCACGAACTGGAAGGCCGCGCCCGCCACGAACACCGCCGCGAAGATCCCCGCACCGGCGAGCAGCATCATCGGCACCATCAGGACCTTCAGCGCGGTCCAGTCGATGTCAAGCACCACGAGCGCGTACGCGAGGACCAGCGCCCCCTGGGTGACCCGCCCGAGCCGGTGCAGCCCGAAGCGGTCGGCGGCGACCTGCGCGATGACCGGTGCAGGGCGCACCAGGAGCGTGTCGAGCGTCCCGTCGCGGACCCGCCTGCCGAGACGGTCCACGGACCCGATCGCGAGATCCGCGAGGCCGAACGCCGTGCACGACGTGCCGTACAGGAAGGCGATCTCGGCGAGCGAGTAGCCGCCCAGCCGGTCCACCTGCGAGAACATCAGCAGGATCGCCACGAAGTCGAACGCGGTCACCGCGAAGTTGCCGAACGCCGTCATCGCGAAGGACATCCGGTACGCCATCAGGGACCGGATCCACATGGCCGAGATCAGCCGATAGGCCCGCAGCCCGCTGCGCAGCTGCGCCAGGTCAGCCACCCTGGACCACCACCCGCCGCGTCGCCACGGCCTGCAGCAGCCGCCCGGCCGTGAGCAGCGCCGCCGCCCAGCCGATCTGGAAGGCGTACGTCGCAAGGAGATCAACGCCCGTGTGCTTGCCGAGGAATACATCGGCGGGCACCTGGAGCAGCGCCGACCAGGGCAGCGCGCGGGCGAACTCGCCGAGCGCGCCCGGGAAGACGTTCAGCGGAAGCAGCATCCCCGAGAAGAAGGTGCCCGCCAGCAGCGCCATCTGGGACACGCCCGCGCCGTCCATCAGCCAGAACGCGGAGAGCGCCACCAGGAACCTGATCGCGAAGCTGACCACCATGCCGAGCAGGACCGCCACCAGGAACGCAAGCCAGCGCAGCGCATCCGTGGGCAGCGCAAGCTCGAAGACGAGCGCGCCGACCACCATCGGCACGACACCCCGCCCAAGCAGCTGGAACAGCGCCCGGCCCAGATCGCTCGCCAGCCACCAGGCCTGCAGGTCGGCGGGCCGGTACAGATCGATCGCGATGTCCCCGGTCCGGATCCGCTCGATGAGCTCGCCCTCGAAACCGCCGCCCATCAACGCCATCACCGTGAGCATCGCCTGCCCCAGCCACACGAACGTCAGGGCCTGCGCCTGGTCGTAGCCGCCGAGCCCCGGCCGTTCATCCCAAAGGGCGATGTAGGTGTACGCGAGGATCAGCCCGAAGACGGTATTCGTGAAGACCCCGGCCAGGGTCGCGATCCGGTAGGTGGCGTACCGCCTGAACCCTCCCCGGGCGACGGCCGCGTACAAGCGGAACCGTCCTGTGCGCACACGCATCCCCTTTAGCGAGAGCCTTGCCCAGTTCCGGGCCAAAGGGTCGGAGCCTAGTGCGGTCGATGCCGCCCGTGCCAGGCAATTTCCACGCCCGGCGCGTGCCTGGCGCGGAACGCGCGAATCGACAGTGTGCAATGGCTCGTACGAGGCGTACGTGACGTACGACGCGAACCGGGAGTTCCACCAGACATGAGCAGCGACGAGCCGCAGCAGCAGGGTGCCCAAGGGCCCGAGGGCTGGGCGCCCCGCGAACCTGTGGACACCCCTGGCGCCTCCGGCACCCCTGAAGGCCCGGCGGACGCGCCGGGACCCGAGGGGCAGACAGGACAGACAGGACAGACCGGCAAGAAGGGCAAGAAGCCCAAGCGCCCCAAGCGCAAGGGCTGGCGGCGGATCTTCCCCACCTGGCGCATGGTCCTCGGCGGCTTCATCCTGATCATCCTGCTCTGCGTCGGCGGCTTCGTCGCCGGCTACCTCATCGTCGACATCCCCCCGGCCAACGCGGCGGCCACCGCACAGAGCAACGTCTATCTGTACGCCGACGGCACCCAGCTCGCCCGCGACGGCGAGGTCAACCGCGAGAACGTACCCCTCAGCCAGATCCCCAAGAAGGTCCAGCACGCCGCGCTGGCCGCCGAGGACCGCGACTTCTACAGCGAGTCCGCCATCGACCCCAAGGCGATGATCCGCGCCGCCTGGAACACCGTCACCGGCAAGGGCAAGCAGTCCGGCTCCACGATCACCCAGCAGTTCGTCAAGAACTACTACCTGGGCCAGGAACAGACGGTCACCCGCAAGGTGAAGGAGTTCTTCATCTCGATCAAGCTGGACCGCGAGGTGAGCAAGGACGACATCCTCGCCGGCTACCTCAACACCAGCTACTTCGGGCGCAACGCGTACGGCGTGCAGGCCGCGGCCCAGGCGTACTTCGGCAAGGACGTCGACGACCTGGACACCGCACAGGGCGCCTACCTGGCGACACTCCTCAACTCCCCCAACGCGTACGACGTCGCGACGCACCCCGAGAACAAGGCGCGTGCCGAGGGCCGCTGGAACTACGTGCTCGACGGCATGGTCAAGGAGGGCTGGCTCAGCCCGTCCGAGCGCGCGAACACCAAGTTCCCGAAGCCCAAGGAGGCCAAAGGCGCCTCCGGCCTCTCCGGGCAGCGCGGCTATCTCGTCCAGGCCGTCGAGGACTATCTGACGACCAACAAGATCGTCGACGAGGACACCCTCGCCAAGGGCGGCTACCGCATCACCACCACGCTCCAGAAGGACCGCCAGGACGCCTTCAAGAAGGCCGTCGACGACCAGGTGATGTCCAAGGTCGACAAGGACGCCCGCAAGATCGACAGGAACGTCCGCGCGGGCGGCGCGTCCATCGACCCCGACACCGGCAAGGTCGTCGCGATGTACGGCGGCATCGACTACACGAAGCAGTACGTCAACAACGCGACCCGCCGCGACTACCAAGTGGGCTCCACCTTCAAGCCGTTCGTCTTCACCTCGGCCGTGGAGAACGGCTCGGTCACCCAGGACGGCCGCACGATCACCCCGAACACCATCTACGACGGCACCGACCAGCGCCCGGTGCAGGGCTGGGACGGCGGGACGTACGCCCCCGAGAACGAGGACAACGTCGACTACGGCAACATCACCGTCCGCGAGGCCACCGACAAGTCCGTCAACTCGGTCTACGCGCAGATGGCCGTCGACGTCGGCTCGGACAAGGTCAAGGACACGGCCGTCGCCCTCGGCGTCCCCGAGTCCACGCCCGACCTGACCGCGTCCCCGTCCATCGCGCTCGGCCCGTCCACCGCCAGCGTCCTGGACATGACGGAGGCGTACGCGACGCTCGCCAACCACGGCAGGCACGGCACGTACACGATGGTCGAGAAGGTCACCAAGGACGGCCAGGAAGTCGAACTGCCCGAGCAGAACACCGAGCAGGCGGTGAGCCGCGAGGCCGCCGACACCACCACGTCCATCCTGCAGAGCGTCGTCGACGGCGGCACCGGCACGGCCGCACAGGCCGCGGGCCGCCCCGCGGCGGGCAAGACCGGCACCGCCGAGGAGGACAAGGCGGCCTGGTTCGCGGGCTACACCCCGGAACTCGCCACGGTGGTCGCCGTGATGGGCCAGGACCCGAACACCGGCGCGCACACCCCGCTGTACGGGGCGCTCGGCCAGACCCGCATCAACGGCGGGGCCTACCCGGCGCAGATCTGGGCGCAGTTCACCAGGGACGCCCTGCAGGGCGAGCCGGTCCAGGACTTCGACCTGCGCCTTGAGGAAGGCGCCGACGTACCGGAGATCCCGGACCCGACGGACATCGGCGAGGACCCGACGACCGGCGGAGAGACCACCGGCGGGGAGGAGACCCCCGGCCAGGACCAGGGCCAGACGCAAGGGCAGGACCAGGGGCAGACGCAAGGCCAGACCCAAGGTCAGGACCAGGGCCAGACGCAAGGGCAGGACCAAGGCCAGACCCAGGGCCAGACGGACGGCGGAGCGGTCGACGGCGGCGCCACGGACGGCGGGGCGGTCGACGGCGGCCAGACGGACGGCGGCGCGGCCCAGGGCGGCCAGACCGACGGCGGCGCCACGGACGGCGGCGAGACCGACCCAGGCGCCCTGGGCGGCCTGACGGACGACTCGGCGACCAGAAGGCGGGACGCCTCCGCCGACCGGTAATCAGTGCCCCGAGGTCGCCTTCAGCCCCACGACAGCGACCAACAGCAGAACGACGAAGAAGATCCGGGCGGCGGTGGCCGGCTCACCGAGCACCATCATCCCGACCACCGCCGCACCGGCGGCACCGATGCCGACCCACACGCCGTACGCGGTACCGATGGGCAGCGTCTTGGCGGCGTGCGAGAGCAGCATCATGCTCGCGACGATCCCGAGTCCGGTGAACACGCTCGGCCACAGCCGCGTGAACCCCTCGGTGAGCTTCATCCCGATCGACCAGCCCACTTCGAGCAGACCGGCGACGATCAACAGAACCCATGCCACGACGGCACCTCCGGCAACAGGAACGCGGGAACGCGTTCTTCTTTGGGGGTGCGTCGTCTTTGCGGAATCCCGGTACGGCGCGTCTCGTCGGGTAACTCCAAGGTAGCAAAAGACACGCAAAAGGGGCTGGTGACGATGGTCACCAGCCCCTTGCTCAAGCCCTGGGCGTCCTACCTGACACGACCTACAGATACAAACCGGTCGAGTCCTCGGACCCCTCGAACCGATCGGCGGCCACGGCATGCAGATCGCGCTCGCGCATCAGCACGTACGCCACGCCCCGCACCTCGACCTCGGCCCGGTCCTCGGGGTCGTACAGAACCCGGTCACCGGGCTCCACGGCCCGCACGTTCTGCCCGACGGCGACCACTTCCGCCCAGGCCAGACGCCTGCCGACGGCGGCGGTCGCGGGGATCAGGATGCCGCCGCCCGACTTGCGCTCGCCCTCGGCGGTGTCCTGCCGCACGAGCACACGGTCGTGCAGCATCCGGATGGGCAGCTTGTCGTCGTGGGAACCGCGTCCCTTGCTGTTGGCGCTCACGCCCCGAACCTACCTGCCGTGGGCACGCCCGTACGATCCCGGGTCAGCCCTTGCGGCGCCGCGAGGACAGCGTCAGGACCCCCACGAACGCCACGGCCACCAGCGCCACCGGCACGATGCGCTCGAGCCGGGGCGCCCCGTCGTCACGGACGAGATGCCCCTTCACATCGGAGACGATCCTGCTCGCCCCCACGTACACCCGCCCGAGGGAGTTGTCCACGCTCGCCGCGACCTTGGCCTTGGCGTCCCCGACGATCGTCTTCGGGTGGACCCGCACCCCGATCTCGTCGAGGGTCTCGGCGAGCGTCTCGCGGCGGCGCTTGATGTCCGCCTCGATCTGCGCCGGGGTCCTGATATCCGACGTGTCCGACACCGCGCTGCCTCCGTGGTCGTGTCCGGCTGTCTGTTCCTGCTGATACGTATCCCCGACAGTCTGTCAGCTCCACCCGCACCGCACCCCACGGCACCCCTATTACGCTCGACTCCATCACCAGACGTTGTTACGAGCACCCCGCGCGAGGAGACCGAAGATGAGCGAGCGACTGCAGCCCGGCGACACAGCCCCCGCCTTCACCCTGCCCGACGCCGACGGCAAGGACGTCTCCCTCGCCGCCCACAAGGGCCGCAAGGTCATCGTCTACTTCTACCCGGCCGCGCTGACCCCCGGCTGCACCAAGCAGGCATGCGACTTCACGGACAACCTCGACGTGCTCGCGGCGGCGGGCTACGACGTCATCGGCGTCTCCCCCGACAAGCCGGAGAAGCTGGCGAAGTTCCGCGAGAAGGAAAACCTCAAGGTGACGCTGGTGGGCGACCCGTCGAAGTCCGTCCTAGAGGAGTACGGCGCCTTCGGCGAGAAGAAGCTGTACGGCAAGACGGTGACGGGCGTGATCCGCTCGACGATCGTGGTCGACGAGGCGGGCAAGGTGGAACACGCCTTCTACAACGTGAAGGCGACGGGCCACGTGGCCAAGATCATCAGGGACCTGGGCGTCTGACGTTCTTGTCCGACGGTCGCTGTCAGCCGTCATGGCCCCGCCGGTAGCATGAGCGCCGTACGCGGCCGTGGTGGAATTGGCAGTCACGCTGGGTTTAGGTCCCAGTGGGGTAACTCCCGTGAGGGTTCGAGTCCCTCCGGCCGCACGGACCTTCACGAAGGGGGGGGGGGGGGCCTGCGGGGGGGCTTTTTGTGCGCGCCCGCCCCCCCCGCCCGCCGGGGGGGGGGGGGGGGGGCGGGCCCCCCCCCCGCGGGGAGATGGCTCAGTCAGTAGGAGGACTG
>NZ_JBHYIG010000278.1:0-12688 GCF_042740015.1 Streptomyces sp. NPDC059037 | reverse complement strand
CATCGACCCCCACCCCCCACCCCCCCCCGCCCCCCAAACACACCCCCCGCGAGCGGCCCCCCCCCCACCCCGGGCCCCCCCGATCCCGTTTCCGAGAGGAACAACCTCACCCAAAGCCCCGCGAGTCCTGCTTCAGGGCGGTGTCAACAGTGAGGGCCGTCGCCACGACGAGGCTGAGCAGCGGCTCGGGCAGCTGGTAGTGGATCTGCAGGACGTAATTGTCCGCGGTCGTGAACATCGTCTTGGCGAGGCCTTCCCAGGTCTTGGTGATCCGGGCGACCTCGTTGTCGGCGTGGTCGACGATCGAGAAGTTCCAGGCGCGCCAGTTCTCGGCCTTGATCGCGCCGGCCTGCTGGCCGTTGACCATGATCGCGAAGTTGATCTTCCCGATCATGTTCTGCTGGACGATCTCGCCGATCGGCTGGCCGTCCGGGCGCTCGACGATGACCCGCGACTTCATGAACTTGCGGGGGCGGGTCAGCTGGAGCACCGGCTGGCCGTAGGCGTCGCGGATCTCCAGCTTGTGCGTCATGAACTGGTCGATGCTGGAGACGAAGCGCGCGACCTTCTTCAGCGTGCTCTGGCCGACCTGGACGACCGAGCCGAGCGCGTTGCCCGACTGGTCCATCACGCTGTACTCGTTCGTCAGCTCGATGAGCTTGGCCTTCTGGTTCACCACGAGGACCGGCTCGGTGAAGAGCGTGCCGCCGCCCTGCGCGCTGGGCGCGACGCCCGCCTGCTGCTGGACCTGGCGCTGCACCTTGGCCGGGTCGGCCTGCGGGGCCGCCTGCTGGGGGTGACCGTACTGGCCCTGCTGAGGGGCCTGCTGCTGGCCGAACTGCCCTTGCGGCTGGCCGTACTGCGCCTGCTGCTGGGCCGGCTGCGGCTGCGCTGGCTGTGCCTGATGCGGGACCTGCTGGCCCTGCGGCTGCTGGCCCGCCGCCTGCTGGTCCGGGCTGGTGTGCTGGGTCCACTGGGAACCGTCCCACCAGCGCAGCAGCTGGGGTGCGCCCTGGGGGTCCGGATACCAGCCTGCAGGAGTGTTCGAATGCGTTGTCACCCGGGCACAGTACCCCGATGGGCGGGGCGGTCCGCCAGCCCTTCGCAGGGGCTGTGACGTCGGACTCACCGCCCCGCCGCACGGGGACCAGATTTACGTCAGGCCGAGACGATCGCGGGGTCGCTGACGCCCGCCTCGCCGTTCTCGACATGTCCCGCGAGGCGCCGCAGGAACGTGCCGTCCGCGTCGGACTTCACCGTGACGTCGTACCAGCGCTTGCTCGCCCGCAGGTCGACGGTGTGCTCGACGGTGCCGCCCGCCTTCACCTTGAACGTCTCGGCCGCGCCGCCGTAGGCGTTGGTGAGCGTCAGGTTCACGTCGGCGCCGCCCGCGTTGCTCAGGGTCAGCTTGAGGTTGCCGGTCGCCTTGTCGTGACGGGCCGTCACCTCCGGGCCCGCCGTCTTGCCGGGGCCCTTGAAGACCCGCAGGAAACCGTTCGGGCCGAACACCGACAGGTCGTACGCGCCCTTCGAGTACGCGGTGTTCCAGGTGTCGGAGATCTTCTTGCCGGCCTCCGTCGTGTACGTCCAGGGGCCGTCCGTGCGGTTCTGCGACCGGACGTGGAAGCACGCGCCCGCCGCGTCACCGCCGCTGAAGGTCAGCGTGAACTTGCCGTCCGCGGGCGCGCCCGCGCCGTCCACCAGCGGGGCGTACGGCAGCGGGCGTGCGGGCCGTGAGCCGGACTCCTGCTTGGGCAGTGCACCCTTCGCGGGCGCCTTGGGCACGTAGTCGGGGTGCCGCTCGTGGTCCGGCGGCTCGTAGGCGCCGGTGTCGGGCAGCTTCGCCGGGTCGGTGTCCTTGCCGGCGAAGTCGAAGGCGGAGGTGAGGTCGCCGCAGATCGCGCGCCGCCACGGCGAGATGTTGGGCTCCTGAACGCCGAACCGCTTCTCCATGAACTGGAGGATCGAGGTGTGGTCGAGCACCTGCGAGTTCACGAAGCCGCCGGTGCTCCACGGCGAGACGACGATCATCGGCACGCGCTGGCCGAGACCGTAGTGCCCGGCCGCGTAGGAGGCGTTGCCCGGGAAGTAGTCGAGCGCCGTGTCCACGGTGGACAGGCCCTGCGAGGCGGACGACGGGACGTACGGCGGCACGATGTGGTCGAAGTAGCCGTCGTTCTCGTCGTACGTGATGAACAGGGCGGTCTTGGCCCACACCTCGGGGTTGGAGGTGAGCGCGTCCAGGACCTGCGCGATGTACCAGGCGCCGTAGTTGACGGGCCAGTTGGGGTGCTCGGTGAAGGCCTCGGGGGCGGCTATCCAGGAGATCTTCGGGAGCTTGTCGGCCTTGACATCGGCCTTGAGGATGTCGAAGTAGCCGTCGCCCGCCTTGACGTTCGTGCCGGTGCGGGCCTTGTCGTAGAGCGGGTCGCCGGGCTTGGCGTTGCGGTACTTGTTGAAGTAGAGCAGCGAGTTGTCGCCGTAGTTGCCGCGGTAGGCGTCATCGATCCAGCCCCACTTGCCGGCCGCGTCCAGACCGTCGCCGATGTCCTGGTAGACCTTCCAGGAGACCCCGGCCTGCTCCAGGCGCTCGGCGTACGTCGTCCAGTCGTAGCCCAGTTCCTGGTTGCCGAGGACCGGGCCGCCGCCCTTGCCGTCGTTGCCGACGTGGCCGGAGAGCATGTAGTAGCGGTTGGGGTCGGTGGCCCCGATGAACGAACAGTGGTAGTCGTCGCAGACGGTGAAGGCGTCGGCGAGCGCGTAGTGGAACGGGATGTCCTCGCGGGTCAGATACGCCATCGAGCGCTCGGACTTGGCGGCGATCCAGTTGTCGTACTTGCCGTTGCTGAAGGCACTGTGGCCGCCGGCCCAGTCATGGTCGAGTCCGGCGATGAACTGCATGCCGAGGTCCTCGGCGTCCGGGTGGAAGGGCAGTGTCTCCTTGCCGCCGCCGGACTGGTTCCACACCGGTTTGCCGCTGGGCAGCGTCACCGGGCGCGGGTCGCCGAAGCCGCGTACGCCCTTCATCGTGCCGAAGTAGTGGTCGAAGGATCGGTTCTCCTGCATCAGCACGACGATGTGCTCGACGTCCTCGATGGAGCCGGAGCGGCGCTGGGCGGGGAGCGCGGCGGCGCGGGCGATGCTCTGCGAGAGAGTCGCGAAGGCCGCTGTGCCGCCGGCGAATTGCATGAAGCGGCGCCGATTGATTTCAGGCATGGGTGTGTTCGACCTCGTGTGTGGTGTGGGGGACGCGGGCGGGTGAAGTGTGTCAAGGGGAGCAAGTGCGGGGGAAGGGCCTGTGACCTGTATGTGAAGAGAAGTCCAACCTCTGGTGCGCGGGACACAAATGCCGTCCCGTGGCCGGTGATCGCACCGCCCCCGGCACAGCACTAGGTGCCAGGGGCAACCATGCGCGAGGATGTCCCGGGTCGGCGGGACACAGCGACCGAGGAGAGTCATGACCGTGCGCGTCCATGGCACCTGCGCCCCCGGATTCGAGGGCGTACGCGAGGAGTTCGAGCGCAATTTCGCCGAGCGCGGCGAGCTGGGGGCGGCCGTCGCCGCGACGGGCGAGGGGGAGTTCGTCGTCGACCTGTGGGGCGGCGACGCGAAGAAACCAGACAAGACGGGCACGCGCGCGTGGCAGCGCGATTCGCTGGTGAACGTGTACTCGACGACCAAGGGGATGACCGCGCTGTGCGCGCATCTTCTGGTCGACCGGGGCGAGCTCGACCTGGACGCGCCGGTCGCCCGCTACTGGCCGGAGTTCGCACAAGAGGGCAAGGCGGACATCCCGGTGCGCTGGCTGCTCAGCCACCGCTCGGGGGTGGTCGCGCCGCGCGAACCGATGGCGCCGGACGACCTCTACGACTGGGAGAAGGTGTGCGGTGCCCTTGCCGCGACGCCTCCGTGGTGGAAGCCGGGCACGGCGCAGGGGTACCACGCCATGAGCTTCGGCTATCTGGTGGGCGAAGTGGTGCGCCGGATCACCGGGGTCTCGCTCGGCACGTTCCTGCGCGGTGAGGTGACGGAGCGGCTCGGCGCCGATGTCTTCGTCGGCACGCCGGTGAGCGAGCACGGCCGGTGCGCGGACATGGCGAGGCCGGTCGCCGCGTCCGGCACCCAGAGCGGCTTCAAGACCCCGCCCGAGCCGCCGGTGCGCTCGCTCGACGACCACCCGCTGGCCGCCGTCACCCTGTCCCTGCAGTATCTCCCGGTCGCCAACGTGAACGGCGCGGCCTATCGCAGCGCCGAGATCCCCGCGGCCAACGGGCACGCCTCCGCGCGGGGTCTCGCGACGGTGTACGCGGCACTGGGCGCCGGCGACCTCGTCGGCTCGGCGACGCTGGAGCAGCTGCGCACCCGCCAAGGGGAGCCCGACGAACCGGATCTGGTGCTCGCGGCGGGCACGGCCTGGGGCGAGAGGTGGGAGTGGGGGCTCGGCTACATGCTGAACCTGTACGGCCAGGCGGGGCCCAACCCGCGGGCCTTCGGCCACGGGGGCATGGGCGGCTCCTACGCGTTCGCCGATCCGGAGAACCGGGTGGCGTACGCGTACGTGATGAACCGGATGGGGTCCGGGACATCCGGGGACGACTTGCGGAGCGTGCATCTGGTGGGGGCGCTGTACCGCGCGCTCAAGGGGTAGACCCCGTGGCGGCTAACCTCTCCCGATGGAGCACAGCCCCCGCCACCGCCCCACCGGGCAGTACGCCGCCGCGGACGCCCGCCGGGCGGGCATCATCGACGCCGCCCTCGTTCTCTTCGCGGAGTCCGGCTATCTGAACTCCTCCCTTGCGAAGATCGCCGCCGAGGCCGATACGTCCGCCACCGTCATCGCCCATCACTTCGGCTCGAAGCAGCGCCTTCTGATGGCGGTCCTCGAAGCCCGCGAGGAGCGCACCCTGCGGACCTTCGGGCGGCTGCACCCGGACTCCGGCGGCGACGACGTCCGGGTGCTCTTCCGTGAGGTGCTCGCCCTCGCGGAGTACAACCTCACCCAGCCGGGCCTCATCCAGCTCTACACCCGGCTCTCCGCGGAGGCCGGCGATCCCGCGCACCCGGCGCACGCGTACTTCCGGGAGCGGTACGAACGCGTCGTCGGCTCGCTCGCTTCCGTACTCCAACGTGCCGTGGACAAGGGGCAGTTGAGGACCGGCATCGACCCCGACGGCATCGCCCGCGAGATTCTCGCCGTGTCGGACGGGCTCCAGGTGCAGTGGGCGATCGCCGAAGGCCGCGTCGAGTTCGTGGAGCTCTACCGCGCGCACCTGGACCGGCTCACCCGCGCCCTCACCGTGGACGGCGCGGGTCTCGACGATCGGACGGGCGCGGGTAGGGACCCGGCCTGAAGTGCTCGTAGCGCGCGGCCGTCGTCGGATCGGAGTGCCGCGCCTCCGCGTTGAGCGCGGCCGGCGAGGTGTCGCCCCAGCGGCCCGTCGTGACGCGGCGCTCCGTCGTGTGGACGGCGGCCAGCTGCTCGGCGGGGCTGAACGTGCAGTGGCCCGCGTTGTCGACGTACGCCTGACGCAGGAGCGGCGCGCGGCCCGCCGCGGTGACCGTGTCGCGGTAGGCGCTCTCGGCGCGGACCGGGATGAGGGCGTCGCCCGTCGTGTGGATGTTCAGCTGGGGCTTGGCGAGGCGGCCGGTGAAGGCGACGTTGCGCTTCATGTAGCGGACGGCGGACGGGTCTGCCTTGATGCGGGGCGCGGCGGCCAGCGCGTTCAGGTCGGCGCGCAGGGAGCGGCCGGCGGACTTGTAGAGGGCCTTGACCTCCTTGTACTGGGAGGAGCGCGCGAGCATCGCCGTGTAGTCGACGCCCGTGTTCCAGGACATGCTGCCGCCCGCGCGCCGTTCGGCCTCCTGGCGCCAGGAGAAGGCGGGCGCCTGGACGAGACCGGTCAACGCCGCGTACTGGTTGGCCTGTTGGGCGGCGTGGTCGCCGGGGGCCGGGCGCGGCTGCTTCGGGTCGTTCCAGCCGGGCACGGCGTGCAGGGCCGCGGCGAGGGCGATGCGGGCGCGGCCCGAAGGGGTGGACTGGGCCCGGGTGAGGACCCCGCCGAGGCGGTCCGCCGCGTCCTTCGCGTCCGACTGGCCGCCGAATCCGGTCAGTTGGATACCGGAGTCCGGGGCGAGCAGGGTGCGCAGGGCGAAGACGGGGTCGAGGGTGGAGTTCCAGTTGGCGACGCCGCCCTGGACGAGGCCGCACATCGAGAGGGAGCCGTCGATGCGGTCCGCGTGGCGTTCGGCGATCGTGGTGGTGACGAGGCCGCCGTACGACTCGCCCCAGGCGAGGGTGCGGCGGGCCGTGCCGACCTTGGCGGTGAAGGTGTCCAGGGTGGCGAGCTGGTCGGGCACGGCCTGTTCGACGGCCCAGCCTGTGGTGGCGTAGGAGGAGCCGACGAGCGCGTAGCCCTCGCCGAGGAGTTCCTTCTTGGCCTGGTCGTCCGGGGCGTTCGATGCCGGGTTCGGGGATCCTGCGGGCCGGTAGCCGTGGCTGAACAGGAGGACGGTGCCGTTCCACTGTTCGGGGGTGTCGATGACGTACGCGGCACCGGAGGGCAGGGTGCCTTCGATGTGGCCGACCGGACTGCTGGGCGCGGCGGTTGACGGCGAGGCGGCGGCGACGAGGACGAGGGCGGCGAGGCCCGTCGCGGCCCTCGTCAGCGGGAGTGGCGGGAGTGGCGGGAGTGGCGGGAGTACGGGCATCAGGAGGGGACGCCTTCCTTGGATCGGACCTGAGCGGGTTCTTCCGCGGCGAGCGTGGTGCCGCTCGTCTCCCGGATCCGCCAGACGGTGAGCGCCGTGACGGCGGCACCGGCGGTGATCAGGAGGGCGACGGGGGCGCTTGTGTCGTACGAGGCGAGCAGGCTGCTCGCGACGAGCGGGGAGAAGCCGGCGCCGAGGAGCGTCGCGGTCTGGTAGCCGAGGGACGCGCCGGTGTAGCGCACACGGGTGCCGAACATCTCGGTGAGCAGGGCGCCGAGCGGGCCGTACATCGTGGACTGGGCGATGCCGTGGCCGATGACGCACGCCAGGATCAGCAGCCCCGGCCTGCCGGAGTCGGCGAGGGCGAAGACGGGGAAGGCCGTGGCCGCCGAGAGGAGCGCGCCGATGAGCACCACGGGGCGGCGGCCGACCCGGTCGGAGAGGATGCTGGCCAGCGGCATCACGATCAGGGCCGTGCAGGACGCCACGGTGACTCCGGTGAGGACCTGCGAGCGCGTATATCCGGAGTCCACCGCGTACGAGATCATGAAGCTGGTCATCAGCGACTGGGCGGTGAACGGGCCGATGCCGACGCACGCCGCGAGCAGCACGGAGCGCGGCTTGCGCAGCACGTCGAGCAGCGGCATCCGCGCCGTCGTCTTCTCACGCCGCGCGGCGGTGAACAGCGGGCTCTCCGCCACCTTCAGGCGGATGTAGAGCCCGGCGCCCAGGAGCACCAGGCTGAGCAGGAACGGCACGCGCCAGCCCCACGCCCGGAACTGGTCGTCGGGCAGCGTGCTGACCAAGGTGACGACGGCCGTCGAGAGCACGGTGCCGAGCGGCGCGCCCAGCTGAGTGAAGCTGGTCCACAGGCCGCGCGGCCGCTCCCCCGCGTGTTCGGCGACCATCAGCGTCGCGCCGCCCCATTCGCCGCCGATCGCGATGCCCTGCACGACGCGCAGCAGGACGAGAAGGACGGGCGCCCACACGCCGATGGTGTCGTACGTCGGCAGACAGCCGATGAGGAAGCTGCCCGCGCCCATCAGGACCATGGTCAGGAGCATCATCGACTTGCGTCCGAGCCGGTCGCCGAAGTGGCCGAAGACGATGCCGCCGAGCGGCCGTGCGACATATCCGGCGGCGAAGGTGCCGAACGCCGCGATGGTGCCGACGGACGATTCGGCTTCAGGGAAGAACAGGTCGCCGAAGACGAGGGCGGCGACGGTTCCGTACACCAGGAAGTCGTAGAACTCCACCGCCGTGCCGAGCAGGCCGGAGAGTGCGACTCTGCGCAACTGGCGTGTGCCGTGCGCTGGTTGGGCGTCAGGCATGGTGGGCCCCTCGCGGTCAGACGTAGAAGCGGGACAGGCTGCGCAGGACGCAGGCGGGCTTGGCGGCGCCCTCGATCTCGACGGTGCCGTCCACCGCGATCTGCACGCCGCCGCTCACCTCGTCGACGGAGGCGAGCCGGGCGACCAGGCGGATGCGCGATCCGGCGGGCACGGGAGCGGGGAAACGCACCTTGTCCAGGCCGTAGTTGACCTTCGTGGTGACGCCCTGGACGTCGAGGAGCTCGGTGAAGAAGGGGATGAAGAGGGAGAGCGTGAGATAGCCGTGGGCGATCGGGGCGCCGAAGGGGCCCTGCGCCGCGCGCTCGGGGTCGGTGTGGATCCACTGGTGGTCGTCGGTGGCGTCGGCGAAGGTGTTGATCCGCTCCTGGGTGATCTCGATCCAGGAGCTGGCACCGAGGTCGCTTCCGGCGAGCTTCTTGAGCTCGTCGAGGCCGTTGACGGTGGTCGTGGTGGGGGTACTGCTGCTCATATGGCGTTCTCCTGAGATGAGTTGGCGGGGGTCGTGCCGTAGCGGCGGCGCAGCTCGGGCTTGAGGAGCTTCCCGGAGGCGGTGCGCGGCAGTTCGGCGGCGACGACCAGGGATTTCGGGATCTTGTACTTGGCGAGCTGACCGGTGAGCGAGGCGAGCAGAGCGTCCGGATCGGGTGCGGCGCCCTCCCGGGCGACGACCACGGCGCGCGGCACCTCGCCCCACTTCGGGTCGGGCACGCCGATGACGGCGCACTCGACGACATCGGGGTGGGCGAGCAGGGCGCTCTCGACCTCGGCCGGGTAGATGTTCTCGCCGCCGGAGATGATCATGTCTTTGAGGCGGTCGGCGATGGTGACGTAGCCGTCGGGGTCGCGGCGCGCGGCGTCGCCGGTGCGCAGCCAGCCGTCGGCGAAGGCCGCCGCGCTCTCCTGCGGCAATCCCCAGTAGCCGGGCATGACATGGGGTCCGTGCACCAGGACCTCGCCCGCTTCACCGGCGTCGGCCTCCGTGAGGTCGGGGCGGACCACGCGTACGTCGGTGAAGAAGTGCGGTACGCCGGCCGAGCCCGCCTTGCTGACGGCGTGCTCGGCGTCCAGATAGAGCACCCCGGGCGAGGCCTCGGTCATGCCGTAGCCCTGCTGGAAGGCGAGTCCGCGCTCGGCGTACGCGGCGATGAGCGGGTCCGGGACGGGGGCACCGCCGCACATCAGGACACGCAGCGATGCGAGATCGGCGGTGTGCCAGCGCGGGCGGCGCGCCATCTGCTCGTACATCGTCGGCACGCCGAACATCGCGGTGACGCCGTGCCGTTCGACGAGGCCGAGCGTCGCGTCCGCGTCGAAGGACTCGACGAGGACGCAGGTGCCACCCTTGAGGAGGACCGGCAGGGTCAGCATGTTGAGTCCTGCCGTGTGGAACAGCGGGGCCGTGACGAGCGCGGTGGTGTCGGAGGTGAGATCGGCGTCGACGAGGACGTTGACGGCGTTCCAGGTGAGGTTGGCGTGGGTGAGCATGGCGCCCTTGGGGCGGCCCGTCGTCCCCGAGGTGTACATGATGATGCTGACGTCGTCGCCGGTGACGGGCTCGTCGAGCGGTGCCGTCGCCGTGGTGGCCGCGCTGGAGATCAACTGCTCGTAGTGCGGGCCCACTTCGACGGTCGTACGCAGGGCGGGCGCGAGCTCGGTGAGGCGTTCGGCCGACGTCGTGTGCGCCGGGGCATGGATCAGGGTGGCCGCGCCCGAGTCGTCGATCTGGTGGGCGAGTTCGGGGACGGCGAGGCGGGTGTTGAGCGGCACGAAGACCGCGCCGAGCACGCCCGCCGCGAAGAACGTCTCCAGGAAGGCGGGGTGGTTGGCGCCGAGGTAGGCGATCCGGTCGCCCCGCCGCACCCCGGACTCCCGCAGCGCGCGGGCGAGTTGAGTGATGCGGGTGTGGAGCTCGGCGTACGACGTAGTGGCGTCCCCGTACCGGAAGGCGGTGCGGTGCGGGGTCTTGCGGGCCCTGCGGGCGGGCCAGGAGCCGATTCCCTCGTTGCGCATGGGTGTGACCCCTTTCGATGGTGTCGTCGGCCGGTCAGCCCAGGCCCAGCAGCCGGGCCGCGTTCTCCTTGAGGATCTTGGGGCGGACCTCGTCCTTGATCTGCAGCTTCTCGAAGTCGGCCAGCCAGCGGTCGGGCGTGAGGACCGGGTAGTCGGAGCCGAAGAGGACCTTGTCCTTGAGCAGCGTGTTGGCGTACTGGACGAGCTGCGGCGGGAAGTACTTCGGGGACCAGCCGGAGAGGTCGATGTGCACGCCCGGCTTGTGCGTGGCCACGGCCAGGGCCTCGTCCTGCCAGGGGAAGGACGGATGGGCGAGGATGATCTTCAGCTGGGGGAAGTCGGCGGCGACGTCGTCCACGCACATCGGGTTCGAGTACTTCAGGCGGATGCCGCCGCCGCCCGGGACGCCCGCGCCGATGCCGGTCTGGCCGGTGTGGAAGAGGGCGATGGCGCCGGTCTCCTCGATCACCTCGTACAACTCATAGGCGAGCGCACGGTCGTTGGGGAAGAAACCCTGGATGCTCGGATGGAACTTGAACCCGCGCACCCCGTACTCCGCCACGAGCCGCCGCGCCTGCCGCACGCCCGCCCGGCCCCGGAACGGATCGATGGAGGCGAACGGGATGAGCACGTCGGGGTGTTGGGCGGCGGCTTCGGCGATCTCCTCGTTGGGAACGGGTGCCGTGCCGGTGGCCGACTCGGCGTCGACCGTGAAGACGACGGCGGCCATCCGCCGTTCGCGGTAGTACGCGGCGATCTCGGGCAGGGTGGGCTTCCGGTCGCCCTCGACCTTGAAGTACGAGGCGGACGCGGTGTCGAGTTCGGCGGAGAGGGAGGCCGCGCCCTTGGCGGAGACCTCGGCGTGGGTGTGGACGTCGATGGCGACGAGGTCACTGATGTCCATGCGGGCGGCCGTCACGCGGCCGGTACCTTCGGTGCAGGGATGCCGACGGACTGCGGGGCGCTGCCCACGGAGGTGTGCCAGGCGGCGGCGATCGTCTCCGGACTCCAACCTCCGTCCGCGTACGCCGTGTTGACCTCCTGCGGGTGTGACCACAGGGTGAGGCGGTCGCCGCCGATGCCGACGCACTGCCCCGTGACGTCGCGGGCCGCGTCCGATGCGAGGAAGGGGACGAGGGCGGCGCAGTCCTCGGGGGTGCCGAAGCCCTCGCCCTTGCGCAGGAAGCCGGGCAGCGGCTCGCCCCGCTCCCGCAGCGCCTCGATGTAGGGCGCGAAGGCGGGGATGGTCTCGGTCATGGCGGTGGCGGCGACCGGCACGATCGCGTTGACGGTGATGCGGGCCTTGGCCAGCTCCATCGACCAGGTACGGGCCATCGCGGCGATGCCCGCCTTGGCGGCGGCGTAGTTGGTCTGCCCGAAGTTGCCGCGCTGGCCGGCGGGCGAGCCCACCAGGATCAGGCTGCCGCCCTCGCCCTGCTCCCGCATACGGACGGCCGCGGCGCGGGCACAGGTGAACGTACCCCGGAGATGGGTGCCGACGACGGCGTCAAAATCCTCGTCGGTCATCTTCCACAGCACGCGGTCGCGCAGGATGCCCGCGTTGGTGACGAGCACGTCGAGCCGGCCGAACTCGTCGACGGCGCGGGCCACCAGACGGTCGGCGGCATCGGAGGTGCCGACGGCGACGGTTTCGGCGACGACGCGGGCACCCGCATCCCGCAGGGACTTGGCGGCCCGCTCGGCGGCTTCGGGATCGATGTCGTTGACGACGACGGCGGCTCCGGCCGCGGCGAGGGCGGTGGCGTAGGCGAGTCCGAGGCCTTGACCGGAGCCGGTGACGACGGCGACCTTGCCGCTGAGATCGAGGGCATCGGGGGCGGAGGAGTCCAGCACGAAGAGTTTCCCTTCAACAGGCAACGGTGAACGGTGAGTTCACCCGCACGACCCGTCGGCACGACGACACCGGGGCCGATCTGAGAAAGGAAGCTAAGACAAATCATTGTTGCCGTCAATGATTGCCGTCGTAATCAAGATTGCGGCATGCTGGACCCATGACCGCTCCCAGGACCCCCGACGCCACCCCGTCCGCCCGGCTCGACGCCACCCCGTCCGCCCGGCCCGTCGACGCGGACGAGCCATGGATGCGCGAGCTGCACGCCGACACCGGCTACCTCCTCTACCGGCTCGGTCTGCGCTCGGGACAGATGTTCAACTCCGCACTCCAGGAGTCGGGCCTCCGGCTGCGCCACTACGCGCTCCTGCGCTACCTGGCCACCGTCGAGGGCGCCCTGCAGCGGGAGTTGAGCGCGGCGCTCGGCTATGACCCGAGCGCCATCGTCGGCCTGGTCGACGACCTCCAGGGGCTCAGCCTCGTCGAACGCCGCCCGGCCCCCGGCGACCGCCGCAGCCGCATCGTCGTGCTCACCGACAAGGGCCGCGCCTACCTGCGCGACAGCGACGCGACAAGCCGGGTGACCGACGAGCTCACCGCGCCGCTGTCGCGGGAGGAACGGGCGACCCTGCACGCCCTGCTGCTGCGGGTCGCCCGGCCCCAGTGAGCCGAGTCGTCGATGCGTCGACGGCCCGCCCGGGGCCCGGGTGCGCGCCCCCGGGGGCGGGCCTCAAACCCGGCGCGACGCCCCCCCGCGATCCGGGGC
>NZ_JBHYIG010000277.1:0-12706 GCF_042740015.1 Streptomyces sp. NPDC059037 | reverse complement strand
GTGTTGGGCGCCCACCCCGCGGGGGGGGGTTCGGGGGCGCCCCCCGGGGGGGGGGGGGCCCCGTCGGTGTGGGGGGGGGGGGGGGGGGGGGCCAAAGGAACCCCGCCCTGACCCCGGCTAAAGCACCAGCGAAAGCAGCAGCACGAACCCACCCGCGACCACGGAGATGATCGTCTCCATGACCGACCAGGTCTTGATCGTCTGCCCCACGTCAAGCCCGAAGTACTCCTTCACCAGCCAGAACCCCGCATCGTTCACATGCGAGAAGAACAGCGACCCCGCACCGATCGCAAGCACCAGCAGCGCCGTATGCGAGTCGGACATGTCCGCCGCCAGCGGAGCCACAAGCCCCGCGGCAGAGATCGTGGCCACCGTCGCCGACCCCGTCGCGAGCCGGATCACCACAGCGATCAGCCACGCCAGCAACAGCGCCGGAATCGACCAGTCCTTGGAGATGTCAAGAACCATCTGACCGACACCCGAGTCGATCAGCGTCTGCTTGAAGCCACCACCCGCACCGACGATCATCAGCACACCGGCGATCGGCGCGAGCGACTTCTCGACCGTCGTCGAGAGACGGCCCTTGGTGAAGCCTGCCGCCCGGCCCAGCGTGAACATGCCCACGATGACCGCGGTGAGCAGCGCGATCAGCGGCGACCCGATGACGTCGAAGACGCGCTGCACGGTGTGCTCGGGGTCGTCGACGATGATGTCGACCAGCGCCTTGGCCAGCATCATGACGACCGGAAGAAGGATGGTCGCGACGGAGGCACCGAAGCTGGGGCGCTTGTCCAGGTTGTCCGAGGTGCGCTCGGGGATCATGCGGTCGGGCACCGGGACGTCGACCCAGCGGGCGGCGTACTTCGAGAAGACCGGACCCGCGATGATCACCGTCGGGATGGCGACCAGAACGCCGAGCGCCAGCGTGATCCCCAGGTTCGCGCCCACCGCGTCGATCGCGACGAGCGGACCGGGGTGCGGCGGAATGAGGCCGTGCATCACGGACAGGCCGGCCAGGGCCGGGATGCCGATCCGCATCAGCGAGTAGTTGCCGCGCTTGGCGACCATCAGGACGACCGGGATCAGCAGCACGATGCCGACCTCGAAGAAGAGCGGAAGGCCGATCACCGAGGCGATGAGGACCATCGCCCAGGGCATCGCGCGCCCGCCGGAACGCCCCGCCTTGGCCAGGATCGTGTCGACGATCTGGTCGGCGCCGCCGGAGTCGGCGAGCAGCTTGCCGAGGATCGCTCCGAGGGCGATCAGGACACCCACGCCCGCGACCGTGGCACCGAGCCCCGTCGTGAAGCTGGCGATCGCCTTGTCGAGCGGGGCGCCCGCGAAGGCGCCGAGGGCGAGCGACCCGATGGTCAGGGCCAGGAACGCGTGCAGCTTGAACTTCGTGATGAGCAGGACGATGACGGCGATGCCCGCGAGGACGGCGATTCCCAGCTGGGCATGGCCAGCGGAGGTGATCGGCTCGACGGCGTCCGCTGCCAGCATCTCAACGCTGAGACTGGTCACGGTGTCTTCCTTGTACGTCAGGGGGAGGGGACGGGGGTGCGGGGGGTGTGAGGGGGGTTTCCGCCGGCGGAGCCACCCGCCGGGCGGGTCTAGTAGTCGAGGGCGAGCAGGGCCTCGTACGCCCGCTCGCTGATCTCTCGGGGAGTGCCGGTGACATCGACGGCGACGCCCGCCTCGTCCGCGCCGAGCGGCTGGAGCGTGGCGAACTGCGAGTCGAGGAGGGCCGTCGGCATGAAGTGGCCCTGCCGGTGGGACATCCGGTCCTCGATGAGTTCGCGGGTGCCGGTGAGGTGGACGAAGACGAGGCCGGGGGCCTCGGCCCGCAGCCGGTCGCGATAGCTGCGCTTGAGCGCCGAGCTGCTGACCACACCGCCGCGTCCGGCGCGGCCGTGCGCCCAGGCGCCGATGGCGTCGAGCCAGGGCCAGCGGTCGTCGTCGGTCAGCGGGGTCCCGGCCGACATCTTGGCGATGTTCGCCGGGGGGTGGAAGTCGTCGCCCTCGGCGTAGGGAACGCCGAGCCGATCTGCGAGCAGGGGGCCGATCGTGGTCTTGCCGGTTCCTGCCACGCCCATCACTACGACGACGTGTGGGGTGCTCATCGCTGTCCTGCCTCGCTGTCTTCATCGACATCTTCGACGTCATCGACATCGGTCGTGCACGGACCGCCGGTCGGGGGAGAGCCGACGGTCCGTTCACGTCACTGAAACCCATTAGGTCTGACGAATTCAAGAGGCTGTGACGCAAAAGTCTGACTTTTTGTTCCCGAGGGGCCCCACATACCCTGACGTCATGACCGAACCTGCCCGTGGGCTGCACGCTCGTGTACTGGAAAGCCTCGGGCCCGCCATCACCGGCGGTGAGTACCCGCCGGGCAGTGTGTTGCGTACGGATGAACTGGCGCAGCGCTTCGAGGTGTCACGTTCCGTCATCAGGGAAGCCGTGCGGGTGCTCGAATCCATGCACCTCGTCGAGTCCCGGCGCCGGGTGGGCGTGACCGTACGGCCCACCGAGGAGTGGAACGTCTACGACCCGCAGGTCATCCGGTGGCGGCTCGCGGGCGCCGACCGGCCGCGCCAGCTGCGCTCCCTCACGGTTCTGCGCTCGGCGGTCGAACCGGTCGCCGCGGGGCTCGCCGCCGAGCACGCCACGCCCGAGCAGTGTGCCGCCCTCACGGAGTGCGCGCTCGGCATGGTCGCCACCTCGCGGGGGCAGCAGCTGGAGGGCTATCTCTTCCACGACATCAACTTCCACCGCATTGTTCTGAACGCTTCCGGCAACGAGATGTTTGCTCGGCTGGGAGATGTCGTGGCCGAGGTCCTCGCGGGCCGCACGCATCACCAGGTGATGTTCGAGGACCCGGATCCGGCCGCCGTCACGTTGCACGTGCGGGTCGCGGAGGCCGTGCGCGAAGGCGACGCCGTCCGTGCGGAGGCTCTGACGCGGGAGATTGCGGTGGGTGCGCTGCACGAGCTGGACATTCTTGCCCCGTAGCGGCTCTTCCCCTGCTGGGGCGCCGTGTGTGTCTGCGGGTGATTTGTGGCTTGTCGCGCAGTTCCCCGCGCCCCTTAAGGGGCGTCGGCCTGGCCCGCAGCTCTTTGGTGCGCCCCCGTCGGGGACAATGAGACCCATGTCCCGACGCCCCACCCGCCCCAAGACCTGCCCCTGCGGGCACCCCGAGCCGTACGAGTCGTGCTGCGGACGGCTGCACCGGGGGGAGGCGAAGGCCGCCGTGCCCGAGGAGCTGATGCGCTCCCGCTACAGCGCCTTCGTGAAGCGGGACGAGGCGTACCTCCTGCGCACCTGGCACCCGAGGACCCGGCCGCCCCGCGTCGAGTTCGACCCCGGCATGCGCTGGATGGGCCTGGAGATCCTGGCGACCGCCGAAGGCACGGCGTTCCACAGCACGGGCACGGTCGAGTTCCGGGCCCGGTACACCGACGGGGGCCGCCAGGACGCGCTGCACGAGCGCAGCAGGTTCGAGCGGGTCCACGGGGCCTGGGTATACGTCGACGGCGAGCTCATCGAGTAGCAGGGGGCGCGCGCCGACCCGTATCGGACCGGCCATCAGCGCCCTCTCGCTCATGGGGCTGCTGTGAGTGGAGGCCCCAGAGGGACTCGCGGACGATCACCCGCGCCGCGCCACCCGCCCGCCACGGCCCGCCGACGGGCCCAAATACCGCCGCCCGCCTGCCTGTTCGAGCTGCGACGCAGGCCCCACACATAGGCGAGATCCCGCGCTGCGGCCGTCCGGTGCCGCCACTAGCGTCCATGCCCCGTCCCGTACGCCTGCGTGCGAAGGAAGCGCCTGATGGCCGACACCGGACAGTACGAGCAGAGTTACGAGCGTTACGTGGGCGGCAGCCCCGAGGCGGAGCGGCGGCTTTTCGAGCGCCTGGCACACGAACTGATGAAGGTTCAGGTCAAGAACCGGCGGGCGGGCGGCGCCGGTTCACTCGCCCGTACCCAGCACGCGAAGTCCGCACTCGGCGTGGAGAACGCCCGCCTCTCCTTCCGCGACGATCTGCCCGATGCGCTGCGCACCGGGTTCGCCCGGCCCGGCGCCGAGTACCCGGCGACCGTGCGGCTCTCCAACGCGAGCGGCATCCGGCAGGGCGACGGGGTGGCCGATCTGCGCGGCGTCGCCGTGCGGGTGACGGTGTCGGCCGAGGAGAGCCACGACCTGCTCGCCACCAACTACCCGGTGTCGCACGCCCGTGACGCCCGCGAGTTCGTCGCCTTCGCCAAGGCCATGGCGGGCGCGACGAGCCCGCTGCAGAAGGCCCTTGGCCTGTTCGTGAAGCTTCCGCTCGCCGTCGGTCTGTCCGCCGCGACCCGGATGCGGCGCAACATCCAGGCCGCCACCCGGCACAAGGTCGACAGCCTTGCCAGGGAGACCTATTGGAGCCGCGGCGCGATCCTGTGGGGCGACGCGGGCCCGGTCCGCTATCTGCTGCGCCCCGTCGTGGGCAGCGCCCCCGAGCCCAGGCCCGAGCGCCGCGACCCCCGCTTCCTGCACCGCGAACTCGCCCACCGCCTCGTCACGTCGGACGTCGCTTTCGATTTGTGCGTGCAGCGTTACGTCGACGAGCAGCGCACGCCCGTCGAGGACGGCTCCGTGGACTGGAAGGACGCCATCACCCCCGCGGTGCCCATCGGGCGCCTCACCGTGCCGCGCCAGGACATCAGCACCGCCGAGGCGCAGGCCGCCGCCGGGCGCGTCGAAGAGCTCGCCTTCAACCCCTGGTACACCACCGACGAGTTCCGCCCCCTGGGCAACCTCAACCGTGCCCGCAAGGCCGCGTACGAAGCCAGCGCAGCCCACCGCCAGGGGCTGCGCTTCACGACCGAGGAGCCACTGCGCAACAAGGTGCTCGGCATCCCGGTCGGCGGATTCTTCCGCGTACTCAACCGCTATGTCCCTTGGTATCGGCTGCCGTTGGAGCCGGGCCTGCTGAACCTGGTCTTCCTGCGCAAGGCGCTCAGGCGGTTCAACCTCATCGACACCGACGTGCACGAGGCGCCGCCGAAGGCCGTCCCCGTGCCGGCGCCCGTCGACGAGCGCTGGCGCACGGCCCGGTCCTACGACGGGACGTACAACGACCTCTCCGCGCCGTCCATGGGAGCCGTCGGCGCGGCCTTCGGACGCAACCTGAAGCCGGACTACCGGCCCGACCTCTTCGACACCCCGAACCCGGTCACCGTCAGCCGCGAACTCCTGCAGCGCGACACCTTCGTACCCGCGACCACGCTCAACATCCTGGCCGCCGCCTGGATCCAGTTCCAGGTCCACGACTGGGTCAACCACCGCCGCTACCCGGCCGGCGGCAAGGCTGTCGAGGTCCCGCTGCCGCCCGGCAGCACCTGGCACAACACCCCCGGCGGGCCACCCGAGAACGTGATGCGCTTCGCCGAGAACGAGGGCATCGAGGTCCCCGGCGACCGGCCCCCGATCCTCTTCGCCAACAGCGCGTCGCACTGGTGGGACGGCTCCGAGGTGTACGGCGCGACCGCGCGCACCGCGCAGTTCCTGCGCGGACCTGACGGCACCGCCGACCTCCGCCTGGAGGACGGACACCTGCCCCTCACCCAGAGCGGCGGCATCCCGCTCACCGGCTTCAACGAGAGCTGGTGGATGGGCCTCAGCGCGATGCACACCCTCTTCGCCCGCGAGCACAACGCGGTCTGCGCCGCGCTGCGCCACGAGTACCCCGCGATGAGCGAGAACAGCATCTACCACACGGCACGCCTGGTCGTCTCCGCCCTCATCGCCAAGATCCACACGGTGGAGTGGACCCCCGCGATCCTCGCCACCAAGGCCATCGACCTCGGCCTGCACACCAACTGGGAGGGCCCGCCCGACAATTGGCTCAACAAGCTGGGCCTGTGGCTCCTGGAGTCCCACTCGCTGACCGGCATCCCCAAGACCCTGCCGGACCACCACGCGGCGCCGTACTCCCTCACCGAGGACTTCGTCACCGTCTACCGGATGCATCCGCTGATCCCCGACGACTACGTGATGCGCGAGCACCACTTCGGGCAGCGCCTGGAGAGCCTCGGCTTCAACGACATCCAGGGCGCCGCCGCCGAGGCCGCCATCCGCAAGACGGGCCTGGCCGACACGCTCTACTCCTTCGGCATCGCCCACCCCGGCGCCATCACCCTGAACAACTTCCCGCGCGCGCTGCAGCGCTTCGAGCGCGACGGGGAGATCATCGACCTGTCCGTCGTCGACCTCGTGCGCACCCGCAGGCGGGGCGTGCCGCGCTACAACGACTTCCGCGCGGGCCTGCACAAGCCGCGGATCAGCCGCTTCGAGGACCTGACCCAGGACCCCGAGACCCTCGCGCGCCTCAAGGACGTCTATGACTCGGTCGACGAGATCGACACCGTGGTCGGCCTGTTCGCCGAGAACCCGCCGACCGGCTTCGGCTTCAGCGACACCGCCTTCCGCATCTTCATCCTGATGGCCACGCGCCGCCTGCAGAGCGACCGCTTCCTGACCGTCGACTACCGCCCCGAGATCTACACCCCGCTCGGCATGGACTGGGTCGAGAAGGGCGGCATGAAGTCCGTCATCCTGCGGCACGCCCCGGACCTCGCGGGGCTGCTGCCGCGCGACGCGAGCGCGTTCGCGCCCTGGCGGCAGGTGCAGCCGACGCGGGACGGCGGCAGCGATGCCGCGGGATGACGGCGGGGACGGGCCCCGGGCGGACGGGCACCACCCGGGGCTCGACGACCTCTTCGTACGCCCCCTCCTGGAGACGGTCTGGCGCCGCCGCACCCACCGGGTGAGCCGCGGCGCCGACGTCCCCGCGGGCTCGATGAGTCACGTGTCCGAGCAGGCCCCGCAGCCGCTCACCGAACTGGAGGAGGCGGTCCTGATCGCCCTGACCGGCTGCACCGGTCTGACGATGCCGGACCGCCCCTTCGACGACCCCCGCAACGGCAGACCGATCATGGCGAAGCCGAACCTGACGATGGCGGGGCGCACGGCAGGCAGCCCCGACAACGCGCAGGGCACGCACTTCTTCCTGATCAACGACACGGGGACGTACTACCTGCGCAAGCTGGACCCGGCGCCCGGGGAGCCCTTCGACGCGCTGACCCTGACCGACCGCGCACGGCAGTCCAAGGTCCAGGTCCTCGACCACCGCCTCGACGTCGCCGAGGGCATGCGGGACTTCCCCGCCTACCTGGACTCGAACCGCTTCCTGTCCAACCTTCCCGGTACGACGCTGCTGTTCCCGGTGGTGGACCTCTCCCACCAGTACATCAACGCCCTGATGTACCTGCTCACACAGCCGGACGGCGCCCGCCCCACCCTGGTGGACGACCGCAACTTCTACCGCCCGGCGGGCGTGCGGAAGTGGATCCGCAACGGCTTCCTGAACGAGAAGCTGAAACTGCCCCTGGGCGCGCTCGGCCCCCTGCGCACCCAGATCGAGGCGGACCTGCTCCTCCAGAACCTCATGCTGGTCGCCGAGGGGATGGGCCTCGGCGCCTGGATCCACGCCTCCATAAACCCCCAAATAGCCCTGGGCGACCCGAAGTTCAGCCGTGCCTACGGCAAGATGCTGGGCTTCACCTTCGTCACCCCGCGCTGGCGCATCGCCGACCTGTGGCGCTGGCACATCCCTCTCCCCAAGTACGCCAACGTCCGCTCGCACCCCGTGGGCCTCAAGGCACCGAATGGCGAGCAGCTGATCTCCGCCATGTGCCCGCCCGCGTTCGCGTCGATGTCCGACGCGGTGGACGCCGTCATCCGCGAGAAGTTCGGCCCCGGCGGCGTCTACGGCGACAAGGACGTCTTCTCCCGCATCTACCGCGAGGACTACGGCCGGCGCTACCTCGCGGAGGCGAGCGAGTACGAGGACCGGGTCGTCGAATGCGCCCGCGACATCTGCGCGTACATCCTGCGCACCCACCGCCGCTTCCCCGCGCACACGGACGCGATCCACGTCCCCGGCGTCTGGCTGCAGGCGCACCATGTGGAGCGGCCCTACTACGAGAAGTACTTCACGAACGGCCTGACAGACGCGCATCGCCGGCACGGGGAGCTGTGGGACGACTGATCCGCGGCGCGATCCAGCCACCGTCCGCACCCCTGGCCGAAGATCACCTACCGTCGCCGTCCGCTGACCGACCGGGTTGATCAACACCATGCCCCACCAGATAAGCTCCGCTGCAGCGCCGTGAGTTGACGCGATATCAAGGTTCGCGCACCCACGGCGCCGTCGCGCTGTCGTACGGGGGATCACGCAGGTGATCGAGGGGGTGCCGCCATCCCGGGGTACCGAGATGCGACGGGTGCGACCCCTTGGTTGGGTTGTCCACTCTTCGATCGCGTTGGTTTGAGGATGCAGATGGAACTTGCCACTCCGCCGCCGACCGCGGCCCGTGCACCGGCGGCCTGGTACAGCTGGTGGCTGCTGCCGACCGGTCTCGGCGCCGGCAGCGTCGTCATGCTGGTCGCCGGCTCCGAACCGGCCCGAATACCCGCCGCGCTCGTCGGCCTCGCAGGCACCGCGGCCGCCGCGGCCTGTGTCCGCCTCCTGTTGCGTACGAGACAGGGACTGAGCCGCGCCGCCGACGAATCGCGCACCGCGCAGCTCAGCCACTCCCAGCAGTGGCAGCAGCACGTCGCCGCCCTGGAGCGGCAGCACGAGGACAAGAGCGCCGCCCAGGAGGCCCAGTGGGCCGACGAGGCCAAGGCGTGGCAGTGGCAGCTCGACCGCCAGCAGGCGCTGGTCGCCCGCCTCGCGGAGGGATTCCTGCCCTCCGCCATCGCGGGCCTGCGCGGCGGCGCGGCGATCGACGACGTGCTGCCCGTCGAGCTTGAGCAAGAGACCGAGATCACACCGGAGTTCAGGCTCGAACTGCGCAAGGCCCTGCGGACCGGCCTGATCGCCGTCGAGGAGGAGCTCAACCGCAGCACCTCCGCCGAGCAGGCCGTCATCAGCATCGGCAGCCGGATCCACGTACTGACCGGAAAGATCCGTGGCCGGCTGCACGAGATGCAGGGCGAGCACGGCAGGACCCCGGCCGTCGCCCAGGGCCTGATGGAGCTCGACCAGGCGATCGGCCCCGCCGACTGTCTGGCCGCCAGCATCGGCGTGCTCGGCGGCACGGACCGGCCGGGGCGCCAGTGGCAGGAGCCGCAGCGTCTGCTCAGCGTCGTACGCGGCGGCATCGGGCGCATCAAGGACTTCGACCGCATCCAGCTGCGCCAGCTGCCCGAACTCGGCGTCGACGGCGGTCTGGTGGACCACCTCACGCTGATCT
This sequence comes from Streptomyces sp. NPDC059037, assembly GCF_042740015.1. Lineage (NCBI taxonomy): Bacteria > Bacillati > Actinomycetota > Actinomycetes > Kitasatosporales > Streptomycetaceae > Streptomyces > Streptomyces sp. NPDC059037. Next base: position 3,400 of record NZ_JBHYIG010000277.1, on the reverse strand, counting down.
TCGCCCACCTCCTGGACAACGCGGCGCGTTACTCGCCGCCCACCGAGCCGGTCGTCGTGTCCGGCAAGGAGGTGCCCAACGGCGTCGGCATCGAGATCCAGGACGCCGGCAAGGGCCTGACCGACGAGAAGAAGCAGCAGGCGCTGCAGGCGCTCGAAGGCATCGCCGAGGGCCCCGGCATCGGCGGCCTCGCGGAGGACGCGCACCTGGGCCTGCGGGTCGTCGGCACCCTCGCCCGCAAGTACGGCATCCGGGTCACCTTCGCCGACTCGCCCTGGCTCGGCACCTCGGTGGTCGTCGTCGTACCGCACAAGTACTTCAGCCCGCTTCCGGCCGCGTCCGTGTCCGTGCCCGCCGCCGCCCAGGCCGGGTCCACCGCCGCCGAGGTGCCCGTCGCCGCCACCGCCCCGGCCGCCGAGCCGGTCGCCGCCCCCGAGCAGGCCTCTCCCGCCGAGCCGAACGGCGCCGGCGAAGCCACCGCGGACGTCACTCCGGGCGGTCTGCCCCGGCGCAGGAGCAAGCGTGCCGAGGCCCCCAAGGCGGCCGAGCGGCCGGCGGCCACTCCCGCGCAGCCCATAGCGCCGCCGGACGCGTCCTTCACCGGCTTGGCGGCCTTCGCCACCGCTGGACGAGAGACCGACGAGCCCCGCACCGAAGAGAGCGACTAGCCACATGACGCAACACGAAACCGACGTGAGCTGGGCGCTCCGCGATCTGACCGAGAGCATCCAGGAGATCCGCTTCGCCCTGGTCGCGTCGAGCGACGGCAAGGCCATCACGTCGTACGGAGCCGACGACCCGGACGACGTGGACCGCTTCGCCGCCGTGGTCGCCGGACTGCAGGCGCTCGCGCAGCCGGTGGCGGACCAGTTCCCGAAGTTCGGCGGCCAGTTGCGCCTGGCGATGATCGAGGTGGACGGCGGGCACCTGTTCGTGGTGCGGGCCGGAGTGGAGACGTACCTCGGCGTCCTGGCCAAGGAAGGGCTCGATCAAGGGCTGCTCGGGCACCAGATGAGGGACCTGTCCCGCAGGATGGGTGAGCTCCTCGGCACCACTCCGCGCCAGGAGGAGCAGTCTGGATGAGTGGCCCCCACCGGTCCGGCCTCCCACGGCCCACGGAACCGTCCGGTCTCGAGCGCTACTACGTGCTCACCGGCGGTCGCAGTGGCCCAGGTGGGCCGGCGGCCGGCCTCGACGTGGCGACCCTCATCGTCTCCCGCTCCGCCCCCGCTCCCGGTATGCAGCACGAGCACGAGGACATCGTGCGCCGGTGCCGCGATCCGCTGTCGGTGGCCGAGCTGGGCGCCCATCTCGGACTGCCGTTCAACATTCTCGCGGTGCTCGTGGCCGACCTGCTGGAAGCGGGCCTGGTGGACGCCCGTGATCCCATCCCGGCTTCCACACCCGGCCATGGGGCGGACCTCGCGCTCCTTGAGGAGGTACTCAGTGGACTTCAAAGGCTTTGACCGTCCGGACCAGCCGACGACAGCGGGCTCACAACTGCCCGCCGAGAGCCGCTCGGTCAAAGTGATGATCGCCGGGGGCTTCGGCACCGGCAAGACCACCATGGTCCGCTCCGTGAGCGACATCAAACCGCTCACCACCGAGGAGACCCTGACCCAGGCGAGCATCGACGTCGACCACCTCATCGGCGTCGCCGACAAGACCGAGACCACGGTCAGCCTGGACTTCGGACGGATCGGGCTCAACGAACAGCTGGTGCTCTACCTGTTCGGCACGCCGGGCCAGGAGCGCTTCTGGTTCCTGTGGAACGGCCTGTTCAAGGGGGCACTCGGCGCGGTCGTCCTGGTGGACACGCGGCGCCTCGCGTCCAGCTTCCGGGCGATCGAGGAGATGGAGCGGCAGGGCGTGCCGTTCGTCATCGCCCTGAACGTCTTCCCCGACTCCCAGGAGCACCCCATCGAGGAGATACGCGACGCCCTGGACATCTCCGAGCACACCCCGGTCGTCGCCTGCGACGCCAGGGACCGGGGGTCCAGCCGCGATGTCCTCATCGCCCTGATCCGCCATCTCAAGGAACGCTCCGCCGCCGCCCTGGAGGCCGCCCGATGAACTCCCCGACCCCGGCTTCCGGGGGCTGCCCGGTCGCCCACGGCGGTCCCAACGGGCTCGCCCGTCTGTACGGGGAGCACGCGGCCAAGGACCAGCAGGGCATCTACGAGCGGCTGCGCAAGCAGCACGGCTCGGTCGCGCCCGTCCTCCTCGAAGGGGACATACCGGCCTGGCTGGTCCTCGGCTACCGCGAGAACCGGCGGGTCCTGGAGAACCCCCGCCAGTTCGCCCGTGACTCGCGGATCTGGCGGGACTGGAAGGAGGGGCGCGTCGAGAACACCTCGCCCCTGATCCCGATGCTCGCCTGGCGCCCCGACTGCGTCTCCCAGGACGGTGAGCCGCACCGGAGGCTGCGCGCGGCGGTCACGGACAATCTGCAGGCCCTGGCGGACCGCGGCGTCAAGCGGCACGTCACGTACTTCGCCAACAAGCAGATCGACGCGTTCGCCGAGGAGGGCAGCGCGGATCTCGTCGCGCAGTACGCCGAGTACCTGCCGATGCTGGTCCTTACACGGCTGTTCGGCCTGCCCGAACGGGAGGGACGACAGCTCGCGGTGTCCTGTGCGCAGGTCATCAAGGGCGGCGCGGACGCCGTGGCGCACAACGACCGCATCATGCAGATCCTGGAGGCGCTGGCCGAGCGCAAGCGCGCCGAGCCGGGCGCCGACTTCACGACCGGGCTCCTGAGCCACCACGCCGACCTGGACGAGGGCGAGATCCTCAGCCATCTGCGGCTGGTCCTGATCACCGCCCACACCACCACGAGCAACCTGCTTGCCCGGGTCCTGCAGTCCGTGCTCACGCACGCCTCGCACATGGCCGGTCTGGTGAGCGGGCAGCTGAACATCTCCGCCGTGGTGCAGGAGGTCATGTGGAACACGCCGCCGCTCGCCGTCTGCCCGGGGCGCTTCGCCACGGCCGACCTGGAGCTCGGCGGCCAGCAGATCAAGTCGGGCGATCTGCTCGTCCTCGGCCTCGCGGCCGGCAATCTGGACCCGGAGATCCGGCCGGACGCCTCGACCGATCTGCACGGCAACCAGGCCCATCTCGCGTTCAGCGGCGGCGCGCACGAATGCCCGGGGCAGGGTCTCGGCCAGGGCATCATCGAGACGTCCGTCGACGTCCTGCTGCACCGGCTGTCCGGGCTGCGCCTGACGGTCGAGCCCGGGGAACTCACCACCACCGCCTCCACCTGGGAGGCGCGCCTCGACCGCCTGCCCGTCGAGTTCGCGGCACAGACCGCCGGAGTCTGAGACGCCCCGGGGCGGGGCCCCGCCCCGGGGGGGCGGGCCCGGGGGGTGTGAAAAAAAGCGGGCCCCCGGCGGCC
>NZ_JBHYIG010000276.1:0-12712 GCF_042740015.1 Streptomyces sp. NPDC059037 | reverse complement strand
CGGGGGGGGCTCCCCCCCCCCCCCCTCCCCCTGCCTCGCCCCCCCCCCGCCCCCGCGCCGCCGCGGGGGGCGCCCCGCGGACCCCGCCCCCCGCGCCCCCCGCCCCCCGGCTCGCGCGCCGTCACATCGGCGAGGGTCAGACCGCGCCACCGCCCCATGTCGCAGTCCCGCAGGGCAGGCTGGGCCAGCGGCGCGAAGCCCAGGGCGTCGCCGGTGCCGCGGCTGCGCGGCGTGGGCGAGCAGTAGCGCAGCTCGGCCGCGGCCAGCGGAAGCAGCGCGGGGGCGGCGAGCTGCACCTCGTGCCAGCCCGCCTGGTCGAGCGGCCGGTCGTCGTCGAAGCGCTCCGCGAGCAGCGAGGCGCTGCGAGCGGCGGCGATGAGCGTGACGCGTACGTGCATGCGGTGATCGTGGAGTGCCCGGCAGCCCAGGTCAAGGTTTTACTGTGCGTACGCGAATGGCCCGGGCGCCCCCGAGCCCGCTCACTGCCGCCCCAGCGCCATCCAATTCCCCGGGGCCTCAAGGGCCTTGAAGCCGACCTTCTCGTACACGCCGTGCGCGTCGGCCGTGCCCAGCAGGATCCGGCGCAGGGCGTACGGCGCCAAGTGGTCCCGGACACCCGCCACGAGCGCGTTCCCCAGGCCCTTTCCGCGGACCGACCGGTCGACGTACACATCACAGAGCCAGGCGAAGGTGGCGTGATCGGTCACGACTCGGGCATAGGCGACCTGATCGCCAGAAACCTCCTCGTACACACCGAAGTTGAGCGATCCGGCGATCGCCCGGTCCTGTATCTCGCGGGGCCGGTCAAGCGCCCAGTACGCGTCGGTGGAGAGCCATCGGTGGACGCGCTCGGCGTCGAGTCGGGCGGGGTCGGTGGACAGCTCATAGCCGGCGGGAAGCGCCTGGTGCGTATCGGTCATGGGGGCAGGCTGGCAGCCGCCACGGCCGGCCGTCGAGCGGTTTTCGCCTGCCGGAAGGGCCGTCACCCCGTGGTGCCCCACACCTCGTCGCATGCCGTACGCAGCCTGCGCACCCCCTCCTTGATCTCCCCCACGCCCGCCAGCGCCGCGAAGCTCAACCGCAGGTGTCCCGCCGGGGGTTCGGCCGCGAAGTAGGGGCGGCCGGGTGCGACGGCGACGCCCGCGCGCAGGGCCGCGCCCACCAGGGCCGCCTCGTTCATGCCGTCGGGCAGGCGCAGCCAGAGGCTGTAGCCGCCGGCGGGGATGTGCGGCACGGCCAGTTCGGGCAGGCCGATGGACAGGGCAGCCGCCATCGCGTCCCTGCGGTCCTTCAACTCGCCCGCCACCTGGCGCAGATGACGCGGCCAGGCCGGTGAGCCGACCAGTTCAAGGGCCGCCTCCTGGAGCGGTCTGGGTACGAAGAAGTGGTCGACGACCTGGATCGCGCGCAGCCGTTCGAGGACCGGGCCGCGGGCGACGAGCGCACTCACCCGGAAGCTCGGCGACGTCGCCTTGGTCAGCGAGCAGACATGCACCACGACACCGTCGGGGTCGTCGGACTGGAGCGGTCGCGGCAGCGGCCCCGCGTCGTCATGGACCAGGCGGCGCACGACGTCGTCCTCGATGACGAAGGCCCCGGCCTCGCGCGCTATGCGCAGCACCTCGGGCCGGCGCTCGGCGGAGAGCACGGCTCCCGTGGGGTTCTGGAACAGCGGCTGGCAGACGAAGACCCGCGCCCCGGTGGCCTTGAACGCCGCCGCGAGCAGCTGGGGGCGTACGCCGTCGGTGTCGACCGGCACCGGGACCGGACGCAGGCCCGCCGCGCGGGCGATCGCCAGCATGCCGGGGTACGTCGGCGACTCGAAGAGGACCGGGGCGCCCGGCGGTGCGAGCGCCCGCAGCGCCGTGGTCAGCGCGCTCTGCCCGCCGGCGGTGACCAGCACCTCGGCGGCCGTGATCGCGCCGCCGATGCCCCGCGCGAACCACTCCCGCAGCTCGGGAAGCCCGTCGACCGGCGGCCGCCCCCACGCGCCGGGCCGCCGCCCCGCCCGCGCGAGGGCCGCCGCCATCGCGCGCTCGGGCTGCAGCGAGGGGTGCAGATAGCCGCCGTTGAACTCGATGACGCCGGGCGGCGGCGCCGCGAGGGTGACCAGGACACCGGAGGCGTCCACCGCGCGCGGCACCAGCTCCGCGGCCGAGTCCGCGCTCAGCGACACCTCCTGCCACGAGGTGTCCCCCACCGGCGCGGGGGCGGCCTGCGGCTCAGCGCGGAACACACCGGCCCCGGGCCGGGTGACGACGAGACCCTCGGCGGCCAGCTGCGCAAGGGCCCGCGACACGGTCACCGGGCTCACCCTGAAGCGGTCCACCAGCGCCCGGCTCGACGGCAGCTTTCCACCAGGAGAGTAGCGGTCCAGCTCATCCCTCAGCCGTTTCGCCAACTCAGCCACACTGTTACTCTCATGCATGACAGCACAGGATAGCGCTACTCGCCCGAGCCGGATAGCAGTTGCCGAGGTCACGAGCAGCACCGCACCGACGGCGGCCGCCGGGGCCGCGGGCTCCAGGCCCACCACGCGCCCCGAGCCCGCCGCGCACGGCTCCCGCCGCGCCGGCACCGTCATGGCCGCGCTCGGCGTCACCGCCTTCTCGCTCACCTTCCCCTCCACCGCCTGGGGCCTGGAGGGCTTCGGCCCCTGGTCGTTCGTGGCCCTGCGGGTCGTCCTCAGCGCGGTCATCGCGGGCGGCGCGCTGCTCGCCCTGCGGGTCCCGTTCCCCGCGCGCCGCCACTGGACCGGGCTCGCGGTCGTCGTCGCCGGCGTCGTCGTCGGCTTCCCGCTGCTCACCACGCTCGCCCTGCAGACCTCCACCACCGCGCACGCGGCCGTGGTCGTGGGCCTGCTGCCGCTGACGACCGCCGTGTTCTCGGCGCTGCGGACCGGGGCCCGCCCCTCGCGGATGTTCTGGGCGGCGGCCCTCGCGGGCGCGGCCGCGGTGATCGCGTTCACCGTGCAGCAGAGCGGCGGCGCCCTGAGCACCGCCGACCTCTATCTCTTCGGCGCGCTCCTGATCTGCGCGGCCGGCTACACCGAGGGCGGCAGGCTCGCCCGCGAGATGCCGGGCTGGCAGGTGGTCGGCTGGGCGCTCGTGCTGTGCCTGCCGCTCGCCGTGGCCGGGGCGGCCGTCGCCCTGCAGTACGAGTCCTTCGAGCTCACCGGGCACAGCACCGCAGGGCTGCTCTACGCGGCCATCGGCTCGCAGTTCCTCGGCCTGGTCGTCTGGTACCGCGGCATGGCGATGATCGGCGTACCCAAGGCGAGCCAGCTGCAGCTCGCGCAGCCGCTGCTGACCCTGGTCTGGTCGGTGTTCCTGCTCGGCGAGCACCTCACCGTCGCCGCGCCGCTGACGGCCGCCGCCGTCCTCGTGTGCATCGCCGTCACCCAACGGGCCCGCGGGTAGGAGCCTCATCCCACCACCCGACGTAGACTGATGGCCACGGATCGCTACCGCCGGGTGGACGAGGAGGTCGCTCCCATGCGTGCAAGCGTAGGCGACAGGCTATTGGTGCACGGCAGGATCGTCGGGCAGCACGACCGGACCGCGGAGGTCATCGAAGTGCTCGGTGAGAACGGCACACCTCCGTACCGCGTCCGGTTCGAGGACGGTCACGAGACCCTGATGTCGCCGGGTCCCGACACCGTCGTACAGCACTTCGACGCCACCGACTGAGTCAGGGCCTGGCCCGCTCCTGATAGTGGTCGGCGACGACCCGCGCCATGGCGCCGATCCTGTCGACGCCCACTTCCTTCGCCGAGAAGTAGACGTGCCCGCGCACCTGCGGGAACCGCTTGGCGTACGTGAGGTGGCGGGACAGCTCGGCCGGGTCCTGCCAGGGCGCAGCCTGCGCCGGGTCGCCCGCCTTGTACAGGGCCTCGCCCACATAGAGGCGTACGCCCGTGTCCTCGACGACATCGGCCCACCAGGGCAGCAGCTTGCCGTAGTCCGCGACGGTGAAGCCGATGTTCCAGTAGAGCTGCGGGCAGGTGTATCTGGTGTGACAAACGGCCTAGGCTTGCCGTATGACGACCACAACAGCGAGCCGTGAACACCCTTGGGAAGAAGGCGAGTTGACCGAGCTCGCGCACCTCAAGGCCGTGAACGAGCAACTCCCGAAGGACTCTCCGCGCGCGCTGCTCTCAGTCCGCCTATCCATCCTGACCGACGACACAACGTCTCCAGTGCGCCAAGAGTTAGACCTCTGGCGCAAGGCGAACGACGACAGGGTCAGGGTTGTGGGAGTCGCCAGGGACCTGAACGTCTCGGCCACGAAGGTCCCGCCGTGGAAGCGTAAGGAGCTGGGAGACTGGCTCAACGACCGGTCCCCAGAGTTCGACGTCCTGATGTTCTGGAAACTGGACCGCTTCGTACGCCGCATCCTGGATCTGCAAGTGATCATCAACTGGTGCCAGGAGTACGGGAAGAACCTCAAGTCCCTTCACGACCCCATCGACCTCTCCAGCACGATGGGCAAGACGATCGTCTCTCTCATTGCTGGCATGGCGGAGATCGAGGCCGCGAACACCGGTATCCGGGTTACTTCCGTGTGGCAGCACGCCAAGACGCAAGATGCCTGGATCATCGGTCGGCCCCCGTATGGGTTTGTAACGGAGAAGGACAAGAGCGGAAAAGTACGCCTCGTAATTGACCCTCTTGGCCACAAGGTCTTGCGGTGGGCCTACGGGGCAGCACTGCGCGGCGTCTCCGCCTCGAAGATGGCTAAGATCCTCAACCGTGCGGGAATCCCCGGAGCCAACGGAGGAAAGTGGACCTCAACCACCCTCTTGATTCAGCTTCGGAATCCGGCAATCAAGGGAGTGCGCGTTGAGGTCGCCGGGAGATCTGGGCGGAACCGCTCGAAGGAAGTTCTCGACACCAAGGGAAATCCGATCAAAGTCGCGGACCCCATCGTGACGCAGGACGAGTTCGACGAACTACAGGGAGCCTTGGACCGAGCCAGCAGGACCAATGAGAATCCATGGACTCCGGGGGCAACCAAGTTCCTTGGCGTCATCGTGTGCCGGAACTGCAAGGGCAACTACACCGTACGAACATCCACCAGCCGCAAAGTTCGGTACAAGTACCTTCGCTGCCGCGTATGCGGGGGCAAGGGGGCAGGCCCTGAAGAGCTTTACACGGCTCTGGTAGAGGCCGTACTTGAAGAGCTTGGGCATCACCCCGTCGAGTACAGGGAGTACGCCCGTGGTGCGGAAAAGCGGGACCAACTCCGCCAGGTGGAGGCATCCATCAAGTACTACATGGAAGGCCTAGCCCCAGGGGGCCGGTTCGACCGAGGAGGGTTCGTCAAGGAGACCGCAGAGGAAACCCTTCAGTCCTTGCTTAACGAGATGGACGAAATCGCCCCGGAGAGCACCAAAGACCGGTGGGTACTCACCCATGGAGGTCGCACGTACCAACAGCAGTGGGAGGCTGGAGGCATGGAAGCCATGTCTCGGGATCTCCTACGTGCCGGTATCAAGTTTGAGGTTGGATACGACGATTCCAACGAGGTCGAGGCAGACCTGCTGATTCCCGAGGACGTACGAGAGCGACTGGTAATCCGGGAGGATGCCTTTAAGACTTCCTTCTGAGAACGTGAGAAACCCCGGCACCCACTCGGGAGCCGGGGCTTCTTTGCATCAGGATTTCTTCACGCGGACGAGTTTCCTGACTCCACTCTCGCTCACTCGGTACACGCGAACCGTGACACGTTCACCCCGCTCAACGGCTCGACAACGGGAGATCACTTTGACGGGTTTCGGTTGCCTCCTTTTCTTCGCGTTACTCACGGCCACTCCCCCCACTGCTCGGCGTCCTCCAACGCCTCTCTTGCTAGTTGGCGGTTGAGCGCGAGATCTTCGGCGATGCCTGCGGCGAAGAGGGCAGCACCGGGGGTGTAGCCAGAGCCGAAGTAGCACCAGGCGGATTCCTTGATCAGATTCGGATCGTCGTCCGGCCTGGGGCCGCCGCGCGCGAAGTCGGCCCGTTCCTCGCGCAGGGCCGCGTACGTGGTCGAGTAGCGGCGGGACTTGGTCAGGATGTGGCCCCGGTAGCCGAGCGTGTGGGTCCACGCGCGCAGCCGCAGGGGTGCCAGTTCCGCCAGGCCGCCCAGGCGCCAGCAGGTGCCCATCAGGGCCCGGATGTGAGACGTGACGACCGCCGCCCGGATGTCCGTCAGGCTCCGCACCGCGTGATCGAGTCCGGCCCCGGTGTCGGCAGCTCCCTTGGAGACGTACTTGGCCACGTAGGCGGCCACCGCGTCATCCGTGAGGCCGCCGTCATCGCCGAACGACTGGATCGGCCGGACATCCAACTGGGCACCCAGTACGAGGAGTTCGGTCCCGTAGGCCTGCGATTCGGGCACCCGCACACCGGCCGACACGGCAGCCGCGCGAACCGCATCGGTCAGCAGTTCACCCGTGGCCCAGTCCGGGGGCGGATCTCCGGGACCGCTTGGACCGTCCAGGCGGACCACGGCATGGAAGTGCACCGCCGCCCGCTTCTGGTACTCGGCGATCTTCGCGAACGACACCACCAGGTGCTCACCGAGCCGCGAGCGAGGCACCCCGCCAGCAGTCGCCAGGTGGCGGCGCACGCCGGTGGTGAACCGGTCCCAGAGCCGCCCCGCGTGCGCATGCCACAGGACATGGCCCACGTAGTCGTAGCAGTCCGCGCACAGAGGCCGACCCACCAGCGGATCATCCTCACCATGCAGGCGGGCACAGCCCAGCCGACGCCCGTGCTCGCACCGGGGGTCATCCCGGCGAGGGCGGCACCGGTCCCCCTCCACGGCATGATGGACCAGCCCGAAAGAGGGCGCGGTCAGGGTGACGAACAGGCGGGGCCGTTCCCTGACTTGATCCGGCACGCTCTTGCCGCCGAGCAGGCCGGAGCGCACCAGATGGAAGGTGTCCCCGGAGTGCTGATACGAGCACGGCGCACAGACCGAGGAACGCCGGTTGCGGCACCGCACGGCCAGCCGTTCACCGGGCTCACCCTCTGTCGAGTAGGAAGAGACCGCCTCACCCGTCACGGCATCCCACGTGGTGGTGGAGCCGGACAGGTACACCGGATGAGCACAGCCGCCGATGGCTTCGATCTGCTCTAACCAGCGGGAGAATCTCGGGTCACTGACGATCCGTATAGCGTCACGGCCCACCTCTGAGAGGGCATGTATTCGTTGTTCGTGTTCCAGCGCGGCAGAGCGTTCCTGCGGGCCGGACAGCGATGCGGACGGGCAGGTATTGCGTGTGGTGCTGGCATCGAATTCGGCAGACATGATGCGGCCTCCAAAGCCGGAAGTCGGGAACTAGATTGCGTGTATCCATGAGCGGTTCTCTCCTCTGCGCTAACGGGGCGCTTAGATTGCATACGCCCAGTCCAGGCGCGTTCAACTTGCCTTTACATTCTACGAGTTAGGACCGGAAACGGTTCCCGGATTTAACCCCGGACGAGCCTCAGGGATGACGCCCCAGCTATGGGAATTCCGCGCCGAAGCCGGAGGCTCCACGTCACATCAGCTCGTGCCGCCCCCGTGCTGTGCGCTCCCTCAGACGCCTCGATCGGGGCCTGCGGGGCAGGGGTGGCGGAGACTGTCTTCACTTACTCCAGGGCGCGCCTGCGGCGCGCCGGGCGGCTTCGGCCGCACCGGCCGGGCTGCGGCCTTCGGCCGGTCCCGTCCGCACGGCCACCACCCGGCGACCGCAGGCAACCCCAACGACGTGAACAGCAACCGCATCCCTGCCGCTGCCCCATCTCGGCGACCAGGAGCCGCAGCCAAAGGCGGACGGCTTCAGAGCGCGGGCCCTCTCCCCGCGCGGAACCCCGCACCAGGCGACCCCCGGAGCCCGCCCGAGCAGCAACCGGGGCCCACCCAGCTCCTGGCTGGGGCCGACGGCCTTCGAGGCTTTAGGCAGCCGCCATGGGGCGAGCCTCGAAGAACAGGGGGCCGATCGGGCTATTGCGGGCAGGCTCCAAGAGACTGCCCGATCCACTGGCGAGCGTAAGGCCCCCTGTTCACTCGCCCCATGGCAGCTCCCGCCCAAAGCCTCTACGGCCGGCGGCGTGCCCAAACCGCGCCATGACCAGGGCAAAGGCCCGTCCCCGCCGGGGCTTCTCAAAGTGGGCGAACCTCGATTAGCCACGCCCGGCGAGGACGGGCGTCTAGGGGAGTACGGAGTCAGAGGCTGCCGTAACGCCCAGTACGAAGCCGGACGAGCCCGCGATCATGACGATGAACAGCGGTCCGGCGAATCGGCCTAACCAACCCAGCGCACGGCGCATCAGGCGTGCCGCCAGGTGCGCCACGGACGGATGATCACCTCTCGGAAGGTGTGGTGCGATGGGTTCTTGCCGCAGTGCTTCAGTACCCAGCATTGCCCGTCCGCGGAGTCCTCGCTGCCGTCCGAGGACTCACCGCACACCGCACACTCCATCGCGTACGTGGTCGGCTCCGCATCAGGCTCACGGTCAGGCGTGAGCGTCCAGGTCTCGTGACGGATCACCGAACGGACGCTCACAGCCCCTGCACCGCCCGCACGTTGGCCGCCTCGACTCCAGCCTTCAGCCGCTCCGCCGAAGTTGCCGGACGGATCTGCGCCGGGTCGGCCTGCCATTCACGTCCGCCACCCACCGGACGCAGCATGGCGTACGGGCCGCCCTTGCCCTGGTACTCCCCGACCTTCCCCTTCACCGGGTCGTATAACAGCGCCCCGCGTTCCGGGACCGTCGTGTCTGCCTCCACCTGCCGCGCCATAATCAGTCCCTCTTGTCGACTGCCTCGAATAGCAATCGTCACGCAGGGTGGTGGAGGCGCTACAGGGACGCAACGGCCTACTTCTGCGGCCTTAGCTTGTGATCCCAAGGAACTCAGCGAGCTTGCGCAACCCCGGCGGATGCGTCGGCAGCGCCCACAGGTCGCTCACTATCGACACGGCCAACGTGTGATGCCGCATCCACGCCGGGGCGACCTCACGGAGTCGCGTCAGCGCCTTCACCGCACCGTCCGCATTCCCAAGGTCTGTGTGTGCACGTGCCACGTCCAGCAGGAGCCAGGTGCGCCACGACGGAGGCGTGTCAGCGCTGAGGCGCATCCCTTTCGCGAGCTGAAGAGCTTCCTCGGGGCGTGCGTGCTGCACGGCCAGGCGGACGCGCTCAATGCGCACGGACGAGCGACTGAAGACGGACACCATTCGCCCGTTGACCGGCGGCGGAAGCACGGCCAGGCGCTTCGTAGCCTTCTCGGCTGTCGACATCATTTCGCTTGCCGTGTCGTAGTCGCCCGATCGCGCCGCACTCGTCGCCGCCGACATGAGCAGCCCGCCCCACACACGCACGCCTTCGGCCGTGTCGCCGTGATCCCGCTCAACGCCGTCCGCCGCGTACACGGCAAGGTTCTCCGCGTCATCCAGACGATTTTGCCGCTGGTAGTTCCAGGCAACGGAGTTACTGACCATGGGGGCCAGCAACGGGTCAGACGACTGTTCAGCAGCGTTCATGGCACGCTCAAGTGCGCTCAGCGCAAGGTCCGTCTTTCCAAGACGGATTGCCAAGTGTCCGGCCAATTGAAGTGCCTTGCCCAATGCCGCCTGCCCGGCCGCCCTCTCCGCACCCTTGCCGACGGAGGCAGCGAAACGCGCGTCATTGAGGATGCCGGGCAGCACCTCCATCAACCGACCGAACTCCGCACTGTGGTAGAGCGTCCACGCGTCGGCGATCTCACGCCGGAGAAGAGGCACCGTCAGCCGCTCAGGGCCATTCAACTCGGGCGGAGGAGCAAAGAGCGGCGGCATGATCGCGCGCCGCACGGCGACGAGTTGGGGCGGGTCGGCCTCGCCGGTCGATGGGACTCCCGGCGGGTCCCCGAGGAGGGAGGTCAATTCGACCCCGAGCCCCTCAGCCAAGGCGTGCAGAGTCGGCAGTCGCGCGCTGTTCTTCCGCTTCTGCTCAAGTCTCCTGATCACGTCAGGGCACACGCCGGACTTCTCGGCTAGTCCCTCTTGCGTGAGGTCAGCCAGTCGCCGCAGACGAACCAGCCTGTCTCCCAAGTGCTCAGCCATGCATCGAGAGTACGACGGTCACCGGACGCGGGAACAGGAAAGGCGCACTGCCCACCGGACGAGGCGAGAGGACCTCGCTACGGCTTCAGTTCTCTCGCCTTCTGACGACAACCGTGATGGAACCTGCCCCGGACCTTCTCCGGGGCAGCGGAGTACCTTCCCTCAGCTCTCCACGTTGCCGCCGAGTGACCGCCTCCGACTTGAACAGCACCTGACGTATGCAGGCCTGCTCCCGCTCACTGTGCTGATCAAGGAGCTGAGCCAGCAGGGCGTAGGTACCGTCGAGTCGTGTACCGCTACCGTCCGTCACCTCGGCGGCCTCGCTGGCCCTTGGTAGTGATCAGCGACCACACGAGCCATCGCGCCGATCCGGTCCGCCCCGACCTCCTTGGCGGAGAAGAAGACATGGCCCTTCACCTCCGGATACTTCGCGGCCAGCGTGAGATGCCGGGAGAGTTCGGCCGGGTCCTGCCACTGCGCAGGCTGCGCCGGGTCGCCCGCTTTGTACAGGGCTTCACCGATGTAGAGCCGTACGCCAGTGCCACGGGCGACGTCTGCCCACCACGGCACGAGGACCGAATAATTTGCAGGAACCTGCTGGTCAAGAGGGTGTGCCGACCAATACAGCTGCGGGCAGACGTAGTCGATCCAGCCCTTCTTGACCCAGCCGCGGGTGTCGGCGTGCAGGTTGTCGTAGGTCTGCACGCCCGCCTGGGTGTCCGAACCGAGCGGGTCGGTCGAGGCGTTGCGCCAGACCCCGAAGGGGCTGATCCCGAACTCCGTGCCCTTGCGCAGCTTGTGCACCCGCTTGCCCATCTCGCGCACCAGGCGGTCGATGTTGTCCCGGCGCCAGGCGGCCCGGTCCGGGAAGCCGCCGCCGTAGCGCGCGAAGGCATCGTCGTCGTCGAAGACCTGCCCCGCGACCGGGTACGGGTAGAAGTAGTCGTCCCAGTGCACCGCGTCGATGTCGTAGTGGCGCAGGGCGTCGAGCATCGCGTCCTGGACGAAGCGCCGCACCTCCGGCAGGCCGGGGTTGTAGTAGAGCTTCCCGCCGTACGGCACGACCCACTCCGGGTGCAGCCGTGCGGGATGCGTCGGCACCAGGCGTGAGGGGTCGGTGTGGTTGGCGATGCGGAAGGGGTTGAACCAGGCGTGCAGTTCTAGCCCCCTGCGGTGTGCCTCGCGCACCGCGGTGCCCAGCGGGTCCCAGCCGGGGTGCTTGCCCTGCACTCCGGTGAGGTACTCCGCCCACGGCTCGTACGGCGAGGGCCACAACGCGTCGGCGGTGGGCCGCACTTGGAAGATCACGGCGTTGAGCCGGCGCCGCACGGCCGTGTCGAGATGCGCCATCAGCTCGGCCCGCTGCTCGTCGGCGGTGAGGCCCGGCTTCGAGGGCCAGTCCCGGTTGGCGACGGTCGCCAGCCACATCCCCCGCAGCTCACGTCGTGACGGAGCGCGTCCGGGAACCGCCGCCGCGTCGCCCGCCGCTGTGAGCCCCGCCACCATCGCGGCCGCCGCAACCGTGAATCCACGGCGTGACATACGCCTCATCCGCTCGCCCCCTGGGCCCGATATTCGCCAGAACCGCTGCTTGTACCGGACAGCATGCCCGACCCGGCACCTCATGCACCGGAGGTTCGGGAGTAACGTTCACCGGCGGGGCAGGCACCGCACTCGAACGGGGGACCTGCCGGCCCGTTGATCAGCGAAAGGCACGAGGTGACCGACTCTATGCCCGACATCGAACGCGTCGGAGTAGTGGGCTGTGGCCAGATGGGCGCCGGGATCGCGGAGGTCTGCGCCCGCTCCGGACTGGATGTGAAGGTCGCGGAGACCACCGGCGAGGCCCTGGAGATCGGCCGCACCCGGCTCTACAACTCCCTCTCCAAGGCCGCCGAACGCGGCAAGATCACGGAAGAGGAGCGGGACGAGACGCTCGCCCGGCTCAGCTTCACCACCGACCTCGGGGAGTTCTCCGACCGCGACCTGGTGATCGAGGCCGTCGTCGAGAACGAGGCGGTCAAGACCGAGATCTTCCAGGTGCTCGACCAGGTGGTGACCCGGCAGGACGCGATCCTCGCCTCCAACACCTCCTCCATCCCGCTGGTGAAGCTGGCCGTCGCGACCTCGCGTCCCGACCAGGTCATCGGCATCCACTTCTTCAACCCGGCCCCGGTGCAGCAGCTCGTCGAGCTGATCCCCGCGCTCACGACGTCCGAGGGGACGATCAGCCGTGCGCAGGCCATGGTCGAGAAGATCCTCGGCAAGCACGCGATCCGCGCCCAGGACCGCTCGGGCTTCGTGGTCAACGCCCTCCTCATCCCGTATCTGCTCTCCGCGATCCGGATGTTCGAGTCGGGCATCGCAAGCCGCGAGGACATCGACAACGGCATGGAGATGGGCTGCGCCCACCCGATGGGCCCGCTCAAGCTCGCCGACCTGATCGGCCTCGACACGGTCGCCTCGGTCGCCGACTCCATGTACGCCGAGTACAAGGAGCCGCTGTACGCCGCTCCCCCGCTGCTCCAGCGGATGGTGGACGCGGGCCGGCTCGGCCGCAAGTCCGGCTCGGGCTTCTACCCCTACGCCTGACATCTCGTACCGCACGCGGGCCCGGCACACGACCAGACGCTGATA
>NZ_JBHYIG010000275.1:0-12928 GCF_042740015.1 Streptomyces sp. NPDC059037 | reverse complement strand
TGGCGCGGTAGGTCTTTCCCTTCCCCAACCCCACCTTTCCCGCCCACCCACCCGAATACCCGGCAGTCTCCCTCCCACCCTGATCGCCGCCGGGCAATCGGGTGGGTGGGAGGGAGGCATCGCCGCGAAGCGGCGGAAAGAAGGGCAGCCCGTCGACGGGGGATGATCGACGGGCTGCCGGTGGTGCCGCGGTGGTTTTCAGGGGGCCGCGAAGGCCCCGGCCGCGCTAGTGGACCGCATGCTCCCCGGAGGGGAACGTACCGCCCACCACGTCCTCCGCGAACGCCCGCGCCGCGCCGCTCATGACGCCCCGCAGATCCGCGTACTGCTTCACGAAGCGCGGCATCTTGCCGCCGGTGAGGCCCAGCATGTCCGTCCAGACGAGGACCTGCGCATCGCACCCGGCGCCGGCCCCGATCCCGACGGTCGGGATGTGCAGGGAGCGGGTGACCTCGGCGGCCAGTTCCTCCGGGACCAGTTCCAGGACGACCGCGAACGCGCCCGCGTCCTGCGCGGCCTTCGCGTCGCTGAGCAGCCGGTGCGCCGCCTCGTCGCCGCGGCCCTGCACGCGGTAGCCCATGGTGTTCACGGACTGCGGGGTGAGGCCGAGGTGGGACATGACGGGGATGCCCGAGGAGACGAGCAGTTCGGTCTGGGGGAGCGAGCGCTCGCCGCCCTCCAGCTTCACCGCGCCGACCCCGGCCTCCTTGACCAGGCGGGTCGCCGAACGGAGGGCCTGGACCGCGCCTTCCTGGTAGGACCCGAAGGGCAGGTCGCCGACGATCAGGGCACGTGATGTGCCCCGTACGACGGCCGCGGACAGCATGGTCATCTCGTCGAGGGTGACGGGCACGGTCGTCTCGTAGCCGAGGTGGCAGTTGCCCGCCGAGTCGCCGACCAGCATCACGGGAATGCCGGCTTCGTCGAAGACGGACGCGGTCATCGCGTCGTACGCGGTGAGCATGGGCCACTTCTCGCCGCGCTCCTTGGCGGCGGTGATGTCCCGGACGGTGATGCGGCGGGTGCTCTTGCCCCCGTACAGCGCCTTGCTGCTGTCGGACTTCTGGGCGGCACCCTCTGCCGGCTTCTGGGCAGCCGAAAGTTGCGTCATCGCAACGGCTCCTTCTCTCATCTCGAGGCGCCCTCACGGCGTCCCCGGATCACCTCCATGGTGGCACCGTGTGCCGCCCGACGGCTAGTGCACCCCCGCGTGATCCGGCCCATCCGGGCGGCGCGCACCGGGCCGCGGGTAAATTCTTTCCAATACGAGACGGTCTCGTATCGAAATGGTTCTAGGGTGAGGGACATGACTTCTCCTGCCGTCGCCACCCCTCGCATACCGGAAGCCGTGCACCGGCGCCGCTGGGCGATCCTCGGTGTCCTGATGCTGAGCCTGCTGATCGTGGTGCTCGACAACTCGATCCTGAACGTCGCCATCAAGACGATCTCGACCCCGGCCCCCACCGGCCTCGGCGCCACCCAGGGCGACCTGGAATGGGCCATCAACTCCTACACCCTGGTCTTCGCGGGACTGCTCTTCACCGCCGGACTGCTCGGCGACCGCATCGGCCGCAAGAAGGTCCTCATCGCGGGCCTCGCCGTCTTCGGCATCGGCTCGGCGCTCGCCGCCGAGTCCGGCTCGCCCGTCCAACTCATCCTGTTCCGCGCGGTGATGGGCCTCGGCGCCGCCTTCGTGATGCCCGCCACGCTCGCCGTCCTGATGAACGTCTTCGAGCGCGACGAGCAGCCCAAGGCCATCGGCATCTGGGCGGGCGGCGTCGGCCTCGCCATCGCGATCGGCCCCATCACCGGCGGCGTGCTCCTCGACCACTTCTGGTGGGGCTCGGTCTTCCTGGTCAACGTGCCGATCGTGATCCTCGCGATCGGGCTGATGATCTGGCTCGTGCCCGACTCCCGCGACCCGAAGCCGGGCCGTATCGACCTGGTCGGCGTGGGCCTGTCCATCGTCGGCCTCGTGCTGCTCGTCTACGGCATCATCAAGGGCGGCCAGCTCGCCGACTTCACCGACCCCGCGGTCCTCGCGACGGTCGCCGCGGGCCTCGCCGTACTCGTCGTCTTCGTCCTGCACGAGAAGCGCAGCGACCACCCGTCGATCGACATCTCGTACTTCAAGAACCGGGTCTTCTCCGCGGCCATCAGCGCCCTCGCGCTCGTCTTCTTCGCGCTGATGGGCGTGACCTTCTTCTCCGTCTTCTACACCCAGAGCGTGCGCGGCTACTCGCCGCTGCAGACCGGCCTGTTGATGCTGCCGCTCGCCGCGGCCCAGCTCATCTTCGCGCCGCGCGCCCGCCTTGTCGTCGACCGCTTCGGCGTCCGCGTCACCTGCACGGCCGGGCTGCTCACCATCGCCGCGATGCTCGCCGCCTTCACGGTCCTGGAGGCCGATACGCCGATCTGGATCCTGGAGGTCATCTTCTTCCTGATGGGCACCGGCATGGCGCACATCATGACGCCCGCGAGCGTCGTCATCATGCAGGCGCTGCCCCGCGAGAAGGCGGGCTCCGCCTCCGCGCTCAGCAACACCTTCCGCCAGGTGGGCGGCGCCCTGGGCATCGCCGTCCTGGGCTCGGTCCTCTCGGCCGCCTACCGCAGCGGCGTCGAGGACAAGCTCACCCTGCTGCCCGCCGGCGTGCGGCACACCGCGGGCGAGTCCATCGAGGCCACGCTCGGCGTCGCGGCCAAGCTCGGCCCGCGCGGCGAACCGCTGGTGTCCGCGGCCCACGACTCCTTCCTGCACGCCATGCACATCACCGCGCTCTGCGGCGCGGGCGTCGCCCTGCTCGGCGTCGTGATCACCGCCCTGTTCCTGCCGGGCCGCGCACCGCGGGAGCCGGAGGCGGAGCACAAGGAGGCGGAGCCGGTGGGCGCGGGGCGTTGACCGGGGCGCCGGGCCGGGAAGGGACAATCGGCCTGGCGGTACGCCGGATACGGCGGATACGAGAGACGGAGCAGATGTGGTCCACACAGCCAGAGGTGTCCGGGGGCGTCCCCGCAGCGAGGCCGTGGAGCGGGCCATCATCGAGGGCGTACTGAAGCTGATCGAGGAGGGCGTGCCGCTCGCCGAGCTCTCCATCGAGCGGATCGCGCGCACCGCCGGCGTCGGCAAGGCCACCATCTACCGGCGCTGGAGCGGCAAGGAGGAGCTCTTCGTCGACATCCTGCGCTCGGTGGACGACCCGCCTCCCGAGCTGGCCGGGGAATCGATGCGCGGCGATCTCATCATCCTCCTCGACCACCTGCGCAGGCGCGGCGTGAACATGCGCACCTCCGCGCTGCTGCACAACGTGTTCGCGCAGATGAAGAGCCTGCCGAAGCTGTGGGACGCCTACCACGCCACCGTCGTCGCGCCGCAGCGCCGCGTCATGCTCGGCGTGCTGCGGCGCGGCGTCGAGAACGGCGAACTGCGCGCCGACATCGACGTCGAGCTGGCCAACGATCTGTTCGTCGGACCCATGCTCGTGCGCACCGTCCTGCGCTCCGACGCGCCGCTCGACGAGGACCTCGCCGAGCGGATGGTGGACACCGTTCTCGACGGGCTGCGGCCCTCGGGGTGAATGTGCGCGTTTCGTCACAGCGGCCCGTTGTGCGGGGGGATGTGGAACCTGCCGTGCCGCGCCGCTCGTCCTCGTCCCGTACGGCCGTCACGGACGGCGGGGAGGACACCCGATCATCGCCTAGGGTTTCAGGGGCGAAGACGGTTGCACGGCAGAGTTGAGGCGACGAGCGTATGGCGCAGGCGTATGTGACGGAGACGGGCGGCGGCGGCTCGGGGCCCGGCCGCCAGGGGTCCCGGCTCCGGCGCCTGGCCGACGGATGGCGTGGCGACCGGGGCATCTGGCGGCGCGGGCTCGTCACCGCGGCGGTCGCGGTGCTGCTCGCCCTGGTGATGCTCTTCCACGCACAGATCCCGAACGGCATCGGCAACCTCGGCAGCCTCATCGAGACGTTCCTGCCCTGGCTCGGCGTGCTGATCCCCGTGCTGTTCGTCGTCGGCATCGTCCGCAAGTCCGCGACCGCGCTGATCGCCGTGCTGCTGCCCGCGGTGATCTGGGTGAGCTCCTTCGGCGGTCTGATCACCACCAAGTCCTCCGGCACCGGCGGCGACCTCACCGTCGCCACCCACAACGTGAACGCGGAGAACGCGGACCCGGCGGGCACCGCCCGTGACGTCGCCGCGTCCGGCGCCGACGTCGTGGCCCTCGAAGAACTCACGGCGGACGCCGTCCCGACGTACGAGAAGGCCCTGGCCGGCACGTACAAGTACCACTCGGTGCAGGGCACGGTCGGCCTGTGGAGCAAGTACCCGCTGACCGACACCTTGCCCGTCGACATCAAGCTCGGCTGGACCCGTGCGATGCGGACCACGGTCAACAGCCCCAAGGGCGAGGTCGCCGTGTACGTCGCCCATCTGCCGTCGGTGCGGGTCAAGTTGGACGCGGGCTTCACCGCCAACCAGCGGGACGCCAGCGCGGACGCGCTCGGCGAGGCGATCGCCGACGAGCAGGTCTCCAAGGTCGTGCTGCTCGGCGACCTGAACGGCACGATGAACGACCGCGCCCTGAACGCGGTCACCTCCCAGATGCGCTCCACGCAGGGCGCGGCGGGCGACGGCTTCGGGTTCAGCTGGCCCGCGTCGTTCCCGATGGCGCGGATCGACCAGATCATGGTCAAGGGCGTCGAGCCGGTGTCGTCGTGGACGCTGCCGGAGACGGGCAGCGATCATCTGCCGATCGCGGCGCGGGTCGAGCTTTAGCCTCGGGAACATCCGCTTTTAACCTCACGGAATACTGGGCCCGAGAGACTTTGTTCCGTACGTAAACTTACGGAACGCCACTCTCCCCCCTGTACCCCCGGAAGGTTCTTCATGCCCCTGGCCCTGCTCGCCCTAGCCGTGGGCGCCTTCGGCATCGGTACGACCGAGTTCGTGATGATGGGCCTGCTGCCCAATGTCGCGGACGACCTGGACATCTCCATCCCCACCGCCGGTCACCTGGTCTCGGCGTACGCACTCGGTGTCGTCATCGGCGCCCCGCTGCTCGCCGCCGTCACCGCGCGGATGCCGCGCCGCCGTGTCCTGATCGGCCTCATGGTCCTCTTCGTGGCCGGAAACGCGCTCTCGGCCGCCGCCCCCGACTACCACTGGCTGATGGCGGCCCGCTTCCTCAGCGGACTTCCGCACGGCGCGTTCTTCGGCGTCGGCGCGGTCGTCGCGACCGGGCTCGTCGCCCCCGAGCGCAAGGCCCGCTCGGTCTCCCTGATGTTCCTCGGCCTGACCGTCGCCAACATCGTGGGCGTGCCGGTGGCCACCGCGATGGGGCAACAGCTCGGCTGGCGCGCGACGTTCCTCGCGGTCAGCGCGATCGGCCTCGCGGCGATAGCGGCGCTCGCCCTGCTCGTCCCCGCCGACCACGGCCACGGTGAGCGCGGCGGGCTGCGCGGAGAGCTCCGGGCGCTCGGCAGCGTTCCGGTGTGGCTGGCGCTGGGCACGACCGTCGCGGGCTTCGGGGCACTGTTCTCGGCGTACAGCTATGTGACGCCCATGCTCACGGACGCGGCGGGCTACGCCGAATCCAGCGTTACGTTGCTGCTCGCGCTGTTCGGTGTCGGCGCCACCGCGGGCAACCTGCTGGGCGGGCGCCTGGCGGACCACTCGCTGCGGGGGACGCTGTTCGGCGGCCTGGCGTCGCTGGTGGTCGTCCTCGCGCTGTTCCCGCTGCTGATGGGCGCCGCGTGGAGCGCCGCGCTGGCCGTGATGCTGCTCGGCATGGCGGCGTTCACCACGGGTTCGCCGCTGCAGCTGATGGTCATGGAGAAGGCGTCGGCCGCCCCGTCCCTGGCCTCCTCCGCCAACCAGGCGGCGTTCAACCTCGCCAATGCCGGCGGCGCCTGGATCGGCGGCCTCGCCTTGGCGGCGGGCTTCGGCGTGACGTCTCCGGCGGTGACGGGCGCGGCGCTGGCCGTGCTCGGCCTCGGGGTGGCCGGGGTGGCGTATCTGGTGGATCTGCGGGTGCCGGCGCCTGCGGCGGGCAGTGAGCGGTTGGTGGCCGCAGGGCAGCTTCGCTTGGAGAAGTCCCGCCGGTAGTACGGACCTGGTGTTGCCGGGTGACAGGTGGGTGGGCGGTTCGCGGCCTGCCGCTCCGCGGCGGATCCTCCCCGCCCGCTCGCCCGTTTACCCGGCAGTGCCTTCCACGGTCCGGCTCGATGCGGGGAAGCGGGCGGGCGGGGGAGCGCCGGGCCCGGCCCCACCCACCCCAGGGTCAGACCGATTCCCGCCAGCGATTCGTAATCGGGAGGCGGCGGTCCTTGCCGAAGCCCTTGGCGGAGATCTTCGTGCCCGGCGGGTACTGGCGGCGCTTGTACTCCGCGGTGTCGACCATCCGCAGGGTCTTCACCACCAGTTCCCGCTCGTGCCCGGCGGCGACGATCGCGTCCGCGCCCTGGTCCCGGTCGACGTACATCTCCAGGATCGCGTCCAGGACCGGGTAGTCCGGGAGCGAGTCCGTGTCCACCTGGTCCGGACGCAGTTCGGCGCTCGGCGGCTTGGTGATGGAGTTCTCCGGGATCGGCGGGGTCTGGCCCCGCTCGACCGCCGCGCGGTTGCGCCACTCGGCGAGCCGGAAGATCAGGGTCTTGTACACGTCCTTGATCGGCCCGTACGCCCCGACCGAGTCGCCGTACAGCGTCGAATAGCCCACCGCCAGCTCGGACTTGTTGCCGGGCGCCAGGACGATGTGGCCCTCCTGGTTGGAGATCGCCATCAGCATCGTGCCGCGAAGGCGCGACTGCAGGTTCTCCTCGGCGAGCCCGGTCAGGCCGAGGGACCCCATGTACGCGTCGAACATCGGCGCGATCGGCACGGTCCGGAAGTTCAGCCCCGTACGCCGGGCCAGCTCCTCCGCGTCGCCGATGGAGTGGTCCGAGGAGTAGCGGGACGGCATGGCCACGCCGTACACGTTCTGCGCGCCGAGCGCGTCACAGGCGATCGCGGCGACGAGCGCGGAGTCGATGCCGCCGGAGAGCCCGATCAGGACGGTGCTGAAGCCGTTCTTCGCGGCATACGCCCGCAGGCCCACGACCAGCGCCGAGTACACCTCCTCGTCGTCGTCGAGCCGCTCCGCGTACCCGCCGGTGAGCTCGGGCTCGTACGCGGGGAGAGGCTCCTGCGACACCGTGACGTGCTCGATGCGCAGGCCGTCGTCCACGACGCCCGACGGCACCGCACCGGCCGCCGGCAGGTCCAGGTCGAGGACGACGCAGCCCTCGGCGAACTGCGGCGCCCGCGCGATGACTTCGCCGTCCCGGTCCACGACGATCGAGTCGCCGTCGAAGACGAGCTCGTCCTGGCCGCCGATCATGGCGAGGTACGCGGTGGTGCAGCCCGCCTCCTGGGCGCGCTTGCGGACGAGTTCAAGACGCTGGTCGTCCTTGTTGCGCTCGTACGGCGAGGCGTTGACGGAGAGCAGCAGGCCCGCCCCCGCGGTGCGCGTCGCGGGCACGCGGCCGCCGTCCTGCCAGAGGTCCTCACAGATCGCCAGCGCCACGTCGACGCCCCGCACCCGCACGATCGGCAGGGTCTCGCCCGGCACGAAGTAGCGGAACTCGTCGAAGACCCCGTAGTTGGGGAGGTGGTGCTTGGAGAAGGTGAGCACGGCCTCGCCGCGGTGCAGCACGGCGGCGGCGTTGCGCGGGGCGCCCGCCGGCTGGCCGTACTTCGGCTTGGCCTCCTCGGTGCGGTCGAGATAGCCGACGACGACCGGCAGCTCTCCGAAGCCTTCGTCGGCAAGACGCGCGGCGAGCGCGCGCAGCGCGTCCCGCGAGGCCTGTACGAAGGACGGCCGCAGCGCGAGGTCCTCGACGGGGTAGCCGGTCAGCGCCATCTCGGGGAACGCGACGAGGTGCGCCCCCTGCTCGGCGGAGTGCCGGGTCCAATGGACGATCGCCTCGGCGTTCCCGGCGAGATCGCCGACCGTCGAGTCGATCTGATTCAGGGCGAGGCGTAGTTGAGGCACGGGGCCCAGTGTAATCGTCAGAGCGACGCGATGCCCCCTGGGCCGGGTGTGGGGAGCCCCACGTCGGCGGCCCGGGCGGGCCCGGCATCTCCTGAGGAGTGCTGGGCCCGCCGAGGCGTCAGCGGCGGTAGCCGAGGACCGTCATCATCCCGGCCTCCGAGTGGTACACGTTGTGGCAGTGGATCATCCACAGGCCCGGGTTGTCGGCCTCGAAGTCCACCGTCAGCGTGCCGTTCGGCAGGATCACCGCGGTGTCCTTGCGGGGGCCGCCCGCCACGTTCGCCAGGGCGAAGGTGTGGCCGTGCAGATGCACCGGGTGCCACATCGACGTGGAGTTGGCGAAGACGAGCCGGACGCGCTCGCCCGCCCGGACCGGGTGGCGCTCGTCGGGGTCGTAGGGCTTCTTGTCGAACGCCCAGTCGTACTTGGCCATTCCGCCCGTCAGCCGGATCCTGATCGTGCGGTCCGGCTTGCGGGCCGGGAGCGCGACCGACTCCGCCGCCCGCAGCTTGTCCGCCGTCAGGAGGCGGCCCTTGAGCTCCTTGGGGCGGACCGAGGCGGAGGGCGCCGAGCCGCCGCCTGTGCGCAGGACCGCGAGCGCCGCCGCCTTCTTGCCCTCGGCCGCCGCGGTCAGCGGGAACACGCCGTCCCCCGCGGTGACGAGCACGTCATAGCGCTCGCCCATGCCGAGCAGCAGCGCGTCCGTCTTCGCGTGCTCCACGGGGAAGCCGTCCGTGTGCGTCACCGTCATCTCGTGGCCGCCGAGCGCCACCCGGAAGGCCGTGTCGCCGCCCGCGTTGATGATGCGCAGGCGGATGCGGTCGCCGGGGCGGGCCTTGAACGACGAAGGCGCGTCCGGCGTACGGCCGTTGATCAGGTAGTGCGGGTAGGCCACGTCGCCCGCGTCGCCGCCGAGCAGGTCGCTCTTGGCGCCCATCATCATGCGGGAGGGGCCGGAGGGGCCGGATGGGTTGGGGGATTTGTCCGTGCGCATCGACATGTTGGACGTGCTGGACATGTTCGACATGTCGTGGCCGCCGTGGTCCATGCCGCCTGTGCCACCCCCTTCCTCCCCTTCTTCGCCGTCCCCGCCCATGTCATGGCCGCCCATGCCCTTGCTGAGCTCCGCGAGGACGGCGTCCGGCGTCGAGCCGTCGACGCCGTCGACCCAGTCGTCGAGGACGACGACCCACTCCTTGTCGTACTTCAAGGGCTCCTTGGGGTCCTCCACGATCAGTGGGGCGTACAGACCGCGGTCCTGCTGGGTGCCCGAGTGGGGATGGAACCAGTACGTCCCCGGGTGCGGCACCGCGAAGCGGTAGGTGAAGTCCGCGCCGGGCTTGATCGCCTGCTGGGTGAGGCCGGGGACGCCGTCCATGTCATTGCGCAGGGCCAGGCCGTGCCAGTGCAGGGACGTGGGCTCCGGGAGGTGGTTGGCGAGCGTGAGGGCGAGCGTGTCGCCCGCGGTGACGCGGACTTCCTTGCCGGGCAGCCGGTCGCCGTACGCCCAGGTCCTGACCGAGCGGCCGCCGAGGTCGAGCTTGGCCTTCATGGCCATCAGCTTCACCTCGCGGACCGCGCCGCCGGCTCGCTTCTTCTCCGCGGCGGCGACTTCCTTGCCGGACGGGTCGACATAACCCTCGGGCGCGGAGCCGCCGCCCTCACCGCTGCCGTGCCCGCCGTGGCCCGCGCCGGAACCGGAACCGGAACAGGCCGCCAGGATTCCCGAACCGGCGACGGCGGTCGCGGCGCCGAGCAGGGCACGGCGCGAAGGGGCGCGCAGGGCTTGGGTGCGCGGGGGTTGAGTGCGCATGGCTGAGTGACACCTCGTCTTGGTGGTGCGTGCAGATGGGCGCATCTGCTGCTTCTGATACACCGCTCGGCGCCCGGAGGTTCCCATCGGGCATCCCCCGGTCGCGGGCAGCGCGAAGCAGCCGGTGCGCCGGCCTAAATGCGCAGCACCGAAAGACGGGCGAGGAGCAGGCGGGGCGGCGGCGGATTGGGCCGCAGGCCGTCGAGCAGCCGGGCGAGCGCGCGCGAGGGGACGGCGGAGCCGCCGGGCCTCAGCAGGCCGGCCTTCAGGAGCAGGACGAGGGTGAACGCGCCGAGCACCGCGAGGCACACGGACAGCGGATCCATCCCGTGGAGCCCGGCGGGGGAGGAGGCGGTGACGGTGTCATCGGCGGTGCGGGCAACCGGCTCCGTGCCCATGTCGTGAGCGGCGGTTGTTCCCCGCGTCTCATGCTGGGCAGATGCCTGGACGGATCCCTGTTCGGCCCCGCTCCCGTGCCCCGTCGGGTGACCCAGCGTATGCATCGTCACGATGCCGAGGAGGAGCGCGGCGAGCAGCAGGAGCTGTCCGCCCTTCGCCGGTCTCCTCGTCGTCGCCATGGGCGGAACCCTACCCCCGGCGGGTATGACGCGACATGCGGGCCCCCGGGACTCCATTGATCATGGGCCCATGATGATTACGGGCAAGCCGCTGCGGACCCGGACGGTGGAGCCCGGCACCGAAGGGCCCAGGAGCACCGCTCCCGTCGCGCTCCCGCTGGCACTCGGCGCGCTCGCCTACAGCGCGTGGCTGCTCGAAATCCCCCTCGACACGGGGCTCTCGCCGGTCAGTTCGTACGTGAGTGAACTCGCCGCCCAGGACCAGCCCTACGGGACGTTGCTGCGGACGACCGACCTGGTCGCCGGGGTGCTGATCCTCGCCGGAGCGGTCTGTGGGCTGCTGCGGCTGCCGCGCGGGCGGCTCGCCGCCCTCGGGTGGGCGGGGCTCGCGCTCTTCGGGGCCGCCACCGCCGTCGACTCGCGGCTGCCGCTGAGCTGTACGCCGACCGCCGACGCGGCGTGCGCGGCCAGGGAGGGGGCGGGGCTCGTGCCCTGGACGCATGCCGCGCACGTGGGCAGCAGCGGGGTCGCCGTGGCGGGGGCGCTGGCGGGGATGGTCCTGCTGACGATCGCCTCCCGCCGGTACGGGATCCCGCCGTCCCTGGCGGGCCCGCTCGGCATCGTCCTTGTCCTTCTCGAACTGGCGGCCACCGCCTGGACGTTGGCCGCCCTCGCCGCGTTCGGCGCGGGGCACGGGACGTGGGCGCTGGGGCTCGGTCAGCGGCTTCAGGTGCTGCTGATCGCGCTGTGGCTGGGGCTGCTCGCCCGGGTGGTGGTGCGGGGCGGGCGCGGGCGCGTGCTCTCGTGAGGTCGTTCGTCAGGATCGGGGGAGTGCGGCATCACGTGGAGGTGGCCGGGCGGGGGCCGGTGTGCGTGCTGAGCGCGGGGCTCGGCCTGGTCTCGGCCGACTGGGACGCGGTGGCGGAACTGCTGACCCCGTGGCGGACCGTCGTCCGCTTCGACCGGCCGGGGCTCGGGCTCAGCGGGCACGCGCGCGTGCCGCCTTCCCTGGCGGGTGAGGCGGGGCGGATCGCCGGGCTTCTGGACGCGCTGGAGTTCTCGGGGCCGGTCACGGTGGTCGGGCACTCGCTCGCCGGGTTCCACGGCGAGGCGTTCGCGCGGCTGTATCCGGCGCGTACGGCGGGGCTCGTCCTTGTCGACTCCAGCATCGAGGAGCGGCTGGGACATGTGCGGGTGCCTCGCGTGGTGCGGGTGGGGGGTGCGCGGGTCGGCGGGGCCGTGCTGCGGGGGGTGGGGGTGTCCCGGGCGGTGGGGCCGGTGGGGGTGCGGAGGTTCTTGGTGCAGGGGGCGCTTCTGGAGTACGCGACGTATGGCGACGCCGCTCGCGAACTGGCCGCACTGCGGGGGGAGTTCCCCCTCCCGGAGGGGGTGCCGGTGACGGTGCTGGCCGCGTACTCCCGGGGGCCGGTGCGGTGGCTCTACCGGCAGCGAGGCCTGGCGGCGACGCTCGGCGCGACGTTCCGCGTCGCGGAGCCGTCGGGCCACCTGGTGATGCGGGACAGCCCGGCGGACGTGGCGGAGGCGGTACTGGCGGTGCGCCCCGCTTAGTTCCTCGGCACCCGGCAGCGTGGCGTTGTGCCCACCCGTTCCGCCGTGCGGAACGCCTGCCCACAACGAGGACGGCCGGGTGGGTTCCGCCGTGTGGGGCGCTTGCCCGCAACGAGGACGGCCGGGTGGGATGCGCCGTGCGGAGCGCCCGCCCGCAACGAGGACGGTGGGCGGGCAGCCGCAGGGTGATCGGGTGGGTGGGTGGGAGAGGCTTGTTCGTGCAGGTGGGGCTGCGGGGTGATCGGGCGGGTGGGTGGGAAGGGCCTGTTCGTGCAGGCGAGGCTGCGGGGGTGGCTCACCCCAGCCGAACCCCCCGCACACTCTCCCGGATCACAATATGCGTCCCCAGGAGATGCCTCTCCTGGCCCGCCCGGGGCGATCCGCTCAACGCCAGTCGCACGGCCGTGCGCCCCATCTCCTCCGCGGGGATGTGGACCGTGGTGAGCCCGGGAGTGATGTCCGACGCCACGGGGTCGTCGTTGTAGCCGACCACCGAGATGTCATCCGGCACCCGAAGCCCCCGCTCCCGCAGGGCCACCACCGTCGCCGCCGCCACCCCGTCGTCGCCCGCGAACACCGCCGTGAACTCCGGCCGCCCGTCCGCCTTCTCCAGAAGGTCGCGTATCGCCTCGTACCCGTTGTGCTGCCCGAAGCCGATCCCGTGCAGGATCGCCTCCTCGCGCGGCACCCCGTGGTCGGACAGCGCACGGAGGTAGCCGGCGACCCGGTCCTCGCCCGTGGTGTGGCCGGGCTGGTAGCCGATCAGGGCGATCTTGCGGTGGCCCGCCCCGAGCAGATGGCTCGTGATGGCGTACGCGCCCGCCTCGTTGTCGTACTCGACGACCAGCGCGGGAACGGGGGGGGGGCGGGGCCGGGCGCGCGCCGCGGCGGCGCCGCGCGCGCGCGCGCGCCGCCCCCCCCCGCGCCCCCCCCCGCCG
>NZ_JBHYIG010000274.1:0-12966 GCF_042740015.1 Streptomyces sp. NPDC059037 | reverse complement strand
CGCCCACAACTCCGCAGCCTCGCCCCACCGAACAGGCCTCTCCCACTCACCCGCCCGATTGCCCCGCAGCCCCG
This sequence comes from Streptomyces sp. NPDC059037, assembly GCF_042740015.1. NCBI lineage: Bacteria > Bacillati > Actinomycetota > Actinomycetes > Kitasatosporales > Streptomycetaceae > Streptomyces > Streptomyces sp. NPDC059037. The sequence goes on along the minus strand of NZ_JBHYIG010000274.1, from coordinate 12,892 downwards.
CCTCCCCGAACAAGCCTTTCCCACCCACCCGCCCGATTGCCCGGCAGCGAGTGTCGAGGCAGGAGAGACGGACCGCGACCCCCGCGCACCCGCAGTGCGCAACGCTCGCGAGGGGACGTGTCGGTATGTCCGCACGGAGCACGTTGCCCACGTCTCGCGAGCCGAAGCAGCAGGACGCTCAGACCGAGATGGCGAGTACGGACATACCGGCGCGGCCCCGCCCCCAAGACGGGCGGTGCAGAACGAGCCGACCCGCACCCGCCGCCACCAGCCCAGCCCGATGACAAGCACAGGCGCCAACTCCAAACCCGGACCAGACCCAGACCCAGACCCAGCCCCAGACCCAGCCCCGACCCAACGCCCCACCCGAACTACGGCCCCTGCGAGCCCTCATGCCCAGCCTCAGCCTCAACTCCAGCTCTAGCCCCAGCTCCAGCTCTGGCCCCAGCTCCCGCCCACACCACCGCCGACACCCCCGCCCTCACCACTTCGCCGCAATAGACCTAGGCGCATCCACCGGCCGCGTCATGTCAGCCCGGCTAACCCCCGACACCCTCACCCTCACAGAATCCCACCGCTTCCCCAACCGCCCCATCCGCACGGCCGACACCCTCCACTGGGACATCCTCGCCCTCTACGCCGGCATCCTCGACGGCCTCCGGACCGCAGGCCCCGTCACCTCCGTCGGCATAGACGGCTGGGCGGTCGACTACGGACTCCTGGACGCGGACGGCGCCCTCCTGGGCAACCCGGTGCACTACCGGGACACCCGCACCGAGTCCGCTCCGGCCAAGGTGTGGGCGACCATGCCCGCCCCCGAGCTCTACGCGGCGACCGGCATCCAGCACGCCCCCTTCAACACCCTCTACCAACTGACCGCAGCCCAAGGCACCGCCCAACTCGCCGCCGCCGAACGCCTCCTCCTCATCCCGGACCTCATCACGTACTGGCTGACGGGCGAACAGGGCACGGAGCTGACCAACGCGTCCACCACCCAACTCCTGGACCCGCACACCAAGACGTGGTCGCACGACGTCGCAGCGCGCCTCGGCATCAACCTCGACCTGTTCGCCCCGCTGCGGCACCCCGGCGACCCGGCCGGCCACCTACTGCCGCACGTGCTGGAAGAGACAGGCCTCCCCACCACACCACCCACCCCCGTCACCACGGTCGCCTCGCACGACACCGCGTCGGCGGTGGCCGCGGTCCCCGCCACCACCGACAACTTCGCGTACATCTGCACGGGCACATGGTCGCTGGCAGGCCTGGAGCTGGACGCCCCCGTCCGCACGGAAGCCGGCCGCGCGGCCAACTTCACCAACGAGCTGGGCACGGACGGCACGGTCCGCTACCTCCGCAACATCATGGGCCTGTGGCTGCTCCAGGAATGCAGGCGCACCTGGAGCAGCGACCTCGACGTCGACCTCGACCTCGAACCGCTGCTGCGCCAAGCCGCCGAAGTCCCCGCCCTCCGCTTCCTGGTGGACGCCTCCGACCCGACGTTCCTGCCCCCGGGCAACATGCCGCACCGCATCGCACAGGCCTGCGCCGCCGCAGGCCGCCCCGCGCCCACCACCCCCGCCGAGACGACCCGCTGCATACTCGACTCCCTGGCGCTGGCCCACCGCCAGGCCATCGAGGACGCCCAGCGCCTCACGGGCAGATCCGTGGACGTCGTGCACATAGTCGGCGGCGGCGCCCGCAACGCGCTGCTCTGTCAGCTGACGGCGGACGCCTGCGGGCTGCCCGTCGTGGCGGGTCCGGCGGAGGCCGCCGCGCTCGGCAACGTACTCGTGCAGGCGAGGGCGCACGGCCTGACGGCGGACCGTCACGAGATGCGAGCCCTGCTTGCCCGCACCCAGCCGCTGACCCACTACGAACCGACGGGCGACCGCCGGACCCGGTCGGCGTGGGCCGAAGCGTCGCAACGCATCACGTCCCAACGCATCGCGCCTCAACGCATCGCGTCCCAACGCATCGCCGCACACCGACTCCCGTAACGCCGACGCAGCGCATACCCTGCATCCATCCGATGATCGACGAGGAGGAACCCGCGATGCGTGTCGCTCTGTTCCTGACGTGTGTCAACGACACGCTGTACCCGGACACGGGCCGCGCGGTGGTGAAACTGCTGACCAGGCTCGGCGTCGAGGTCGATTTCCCGATGGCGCAGACCTGCTGCGGACAGGCGCACTACAACACCGGCTACCGCCACCAGGCAGAGCCGCTCGCCCGGCATTTCTCCGATGTTTTCGGGGAGGGCGGGTACGACGCGATCGTGACGCCGTCCGGCTCGTGCGGAGCGATGGTCCGCGAGCTGTATCCGCGTATGGGAGACCGGGCTCGGGCCGAGGGGCGGGGTGAGGGCCTGGCGGCGGCGCTGGCGCCCGTGGTCCCCAAGACGTACGAGCTGGCCGAGTTCCTGGTGGACGTGCTCGGCGTGACGGATGTCGGGGCGTACTACCCGCACACGGTGACGTACCACCCGACCTGTCACGGTCTGCGCTCCCTCCGTCTCGGGGACAGGCCCGCCCGACTGCTCAGGTCGGTCAAGGGACTTGAGCTGCGCGAGCTGCCCGGCGCCGAGGAGTGCTGTGGGTTCGGCGGCACCTTCGCGTTGAAGAACTCCGATGTCTCGGCGGCGATGGGCAAGGACAAGGTCCGCAACGCAGAGTCGACGGGTGCCGATGTGCTGTGCGCGGCCGACAACTCCTGTCTGATGCACATCGGCGGGACGATGAGCCGCCTCAGAAGCGGCGTACGTCCGGTCCACATCGCGGAGATCCTGGCGAGCACGGAAGAGGAGCCTCTGGCATGAGCGGCACATTCGTAGGCATGCCCGCCTTCCCCGAGGCCGCCCGCGAGGCCGTCGGGAACAAGACCCTGCGCGCCAATCTGCGGCACGCCACGCACACCATCCGCGACAAGCGCGCCAAGGCCGTCGCCGAGCTCGACGACTGGGCACAGCTGCGCGAGGCCGGCAAGCGCATCAAGGACGAGACGCTCCGTCATCTCGACCGGTATCTGGTCCAGTTGGAGGAGTCGGTCACGGCCGCGGGCGGCACCGTGCACTGGGCGGCGGACGCCGACGAGGCCAACCGCATCGTCACCGGGCTTGTGAAGGCCACGGGAGAGTCCGAAGTGGTCAAGGTCAAGTCGATGGCCACGCAGGAGATCGGCCTCAACGAAGCCCTGGAGGCCGAGGGCATCAGCGCCTACGAGACCGACCTCGCCGAGCTCATCGTGCAGCTCGGCAAGGACCGCCCCTCGCACATCCTGGTCCCCGCCATCCACCGCAACCGCGGCGAGATCCGTGACATCTTCGCGCGCGAGATGAGCGCATGGGGCCGCCCAGCGCCGGACGGTCTGACCGATACGCCCGCCGAGCTCGCCGAGGCGGCACGGCTCCATCTCCGCGAGAAGTTCCTGCGGGCCAAGGTGGGCGTCTCCGGGGCGAACTTCATGGTGGCCGAGACGGGCACGCTGGTCGTCGTCGAGTCGGAGGGCAACGGCCGGATGTGTCTCACCCTCCCCGAGACGCTGATCTCGGTCGTCGGCATCGAGAAGGTCGTGCCGACGTGGCGGGACCTCGAGGTGTTCCTCCAGACGCTGCCCCGCTCCTCCACGGCCGAGCGCATGAACCCGTACACCTCGATGTGGACCGGTACGACGGACGCGGAGACGGCCGACGGGCCGCGCGACTTCCATCTCGTGCTGCTCGACAACGGCCGCACCGACACCCTCGCCGACGAGGTGGGCCGCCAAGCGCTGCGCTGCATCCGCTGCTCGGCCTGCCTCAACGTCTGCCCCGTCTATGAACGGGCCGGTGGCCATGCGTACGGCTCGGTCTATCCGGGCCCCATCGGCGCGATCCTCAGCCCTCAACTCCGCGGTACCCAGAGCGAGATCGACGCCTCGCTCCCCTACGCGTCGTCGCTCTGCGGCGCCTGCTACGAGGTGTGTCCGGTCGCCATCGACATCCCCGAGGTCCTGGTCCATCTGCGGGAGCGGGTGGTCCAGGGCGGCGAAGTGACCAGGAACGGCACGAAGGTGACACTGCGGCCGGCGCGCGGGCATGCCGCGGAGCGGGCGGCGATGCGGGCGGCGGCCTTGGCGTTCGGCCGCCCGGGGGCGCTGCGCGCCGGCCAGCGGCTCGCCTCGCGCACCCGGCGCCTCCATCCGCGCACGCTCCCCGGCCCCGGTCGGGCGTGGAGTGCGACGCGGGACATGCCGCAGGTGCCGGCGGAGCCGTTCCGGGACTGGTGGCAGCGGACCGAAGGCGGCCGGGCGCAGAGGAGCGGCAAGTGAGCAGCAGAGACCTGATCCTGGGCAGGGTGCGACGTGCCCTGACCGACGTACGAGACGACGTACGAGACGACACGCGCGAAGACGTACGGGGCGACGCGCGAGCCGACGGCGTGACGTACTCCTACGACGGCGGCGTCGAGCGCGGCTATCTGCGGGAGCACGGTGATCGCACCACGGAGCAGACCGTCGAGCTGCTCGCCGAGAACCTCGCGGACTACCGGGCGATCGTGCACCGCGCAGACGCGGGGCAGCTGCCGGAACTCCTTGGGCGGCTGCTCGCCGAGCGGGGCTCGCGCAGCGTGCTCGTGCCGCCCGCGCTGCCGACCGGCTGGCTGCCCGCGGACGGACCGGACCGCGTCGAGGACCTGGCCACGCACACCGCCCGGGAGCTTGACGAGGTCGACAGTGTCGTCACGGGCTGCGCGGTCGCCGTCGCCGAGACCGGCACGATCGTCCTGGACGGCGGCCCGGACCAGGGCCGACGCCGCGTCACGCTCGTCCCCGATCACCACATCTGTGTCGTACGGGTCCCGGAGCAGGTCGTCGCCTCCGTCCCCCTGGCACTCGAACGGCTCGACCCGGCCCGGCCGCTCACGTGGATCTCGGGACCGTCGGCGACCAGTGACATCGAACTGGACCGGGTGGAGGGCGTGCACGGCCCGCGCAGGCTGGAAGTGGTGCTGGTGAGCGGAGTGTGAGGGGCGCGGTTAGCGTGAGTGCATGATCCGGTTCGAGCAGGTGACCAAGCGCTACCCGGACGGCACGACGGCCGTGGACGAGCTCTCCTTCGAGGTCGCCCAGGGTGAACTGGTCACGCTCGTCGGCCCGTCCGGGTGCGGCAAGACGACCACGATGATGATGGTGAACCGGCTCATCGAGCCGACATCGGGCCGCATCTTCGTCAACGACGAGAACATCGCCGATGTCGACCCGGTCCGGCTTCGCCGTCGCATCGGCTATGTCATCCAGCAGGTGGGGCTCTTCCCGCACCGGACCGTCCTCGACAACACGGCGACCGTGCCCGCGCTGGTCGGCTGGAAGAAGGGGAAGGCGCGGGCGCGTGCGGCCGAGTTGCTCGACCTGGTGGGGCTCGATCCGAAGATGTACGGCTCCCGCTATCCCGAGCAGTTGTCGGGCGGTCAGCGTCAGCGGGTCGGGGTGGCGCGGGCGCTGGCAGCCGATCCGCCGGTCCTCCTGATGGACGAGCCGTTCGGGGCGGTCGACCCGGTGGTGCGGGAGCAGTTGCAGGACGAGTTCCTGCGGATGCAGGCGGCCGTCCGCAAGACGGTGCTGCTCGTCACGCACGACATCGAGGAGGCGGTCAGGCTCGGGGACCGGATCGCGGTGTACGGGCAGGGGCGCATCGAGCAGTTCGATACGCCGGGAGCGGTGCTCGGCACTCCTGCCACGCCGTATGTCGCCGAGTTCGTGGGCGCCGACCGGGGCCTGAAGCGGCTCTCGGTCACCGAGATCCAGGCCGACGACCTGGAGCAGCCGTCGGTGACCCGCCTCGACGAGCCCGCCCCGCAGGCCGCGGCCCGGCTGCGCGAGCAGGACGCGCGCTGGGCCGTCGTCCTCGACGCGGACGGCGATCTGCACGGCTGGGTCGGCGTCGACGAGGTGGCGCTGGCCGGGGAGGGCGGCAAGGTCGGCGATCTGGCCCACCGGATGAAGGCATGGGTCCCCGTCGGGGCGCCGCTCAAGCAGGCCTTCGGCGTGATGCTGCAGCACGACGCGGGCTGGGTGGCGGTCCTCGACGGGGCCCGCTTCCTCGGCGTACTGACCCCTGCGAAGCTGCATGAGGCGCTGCGCCGCTCGGTGGACGCGGATGCGCAGGGCGTGCCGCGGGATCAGGTGGATTTCGACTCCGTTGCCGATGCGTAGGCCTCCCGGCCGGGGGTGCGGTGTCAGGGCGGGCCCGGGGCCTTGCGCCTGCGGCGAGCTGAGGTGTGTCAGCGCGCAACCCCTTTCGGGCAGAGGCAGTTCGGCACCGCCGAATTCCGCCGTCCGGCTTGATCGCCGTTGCGGCGGAGAGGGGGGTGCTCGCCCCGGCGGGGAGGGGGATGCTCGCCCCGGCGGGGAGGGGGATGCACGCCCTGCCGGGGAGAGGGGTGCCCGCCCCGGCGGGGAGGGGAAGTGCCCGCCCCCGGCGGAGAGGGCGATGCACGCCCCGGCGGGGAGAGGGGTGCCCGCCCCCGGCGGAGAGGGGAAGTGCCCGTCCCCGCGGCGTCACAGCAAGCCCTTCTCCTCCAAGTACGCGCGAGCAACGTCCTCCGGTAGCCTGCGCCAGCTGTCGACCTGTTCGTTCAGGGATGCCAGGTCCGGCGTCGTCAGGACGGCGTTCAGGTGGCCGAGTGCGTTGGCGACGCGCTCGCTGCCCGCGCGGGAGTGGTTGACGACCGGGACGATGTAGTCGGCGTTCTGGAGTTTCTTGTCGTCCTTCAGCAGGACCAGGCCGAACTCGTCGAGGGTGGCGTCCGTCGATGTCGTCAGGACCATCTGGTCCTGGCCGCTCTGCACGGCCTTCTTGGCCTGCGTCGTGCCCACGCCCTTGGGGTCGACGGCGGTGATGTCAATGCCGTAGACGTCCCTCAATCCCGGTTCGCAGTACGGGCGTTGCACGCATTCGTCGCCCGCGGCGAGCCGCACCGGCAGGCCGGACCTGCCGAGGTCGGTAAGGGTCTTCAGCCGGTGCTGCCGGGCATAGGACGCGGTGACCGCGAAGGCGTTCTGGTCGACGGCCTTGCCCGGGTCGAGGACGCCGAGGCCGCGGGGTGTGGCGAGGTCGCGCAGGGCCCGCATGGTGGCGTCGAGGTCGGGCGAGCCGACGGGCTGCGCGTCGGCGCCGTTCTTCTTGGCGTTCAGCCAGTCGGCGAACGTCGCCGCGTACTCGGGGACGACATCGATCTGCCCGGATTCCAGGGCCGGTTCATAGAGCTCGCGGTTGGCCACGGAGAGGATCTCCGCACCGTATCCGGCCTTGTTCAGGAGCAGTGAGTACATCTGGGCCAGCAGATCGCTCTCCGTGAACCCCGCGGAGCCGACGACCAGGTCGCGGCTGTCGCCGGGCGGCGCGGTGACCTCGCCCTGGGTCTCCAGGGACGGCCCGGAGGCGCAGCCGGACAGGACGACGAGCGCGGTGGCGGCCAGCAGGGTCGGTCCGGTGCGCCGTCTCATCCGGACCGACCCTTCCCCCGCACCCACGCCGGGGCAAGGCGCTCGCCGATCTCGAAGAGCGCCTCGACGAGCAGCGCGAACGCGGCGACCAGGACGGCGCCCGCGACGACCTGGGGCGTGCTCGCGAGGTTGAAGCCCGCCGTGATGATCCGGCCGAGTCCCCCGCCGCCCGCGAGCGCCGCGATGGTCGCGGTGGCGACGAGCTGTACGGCGGCGATCCGCACCCCGCTGAGCACCAGCGGCATCGCGAGCGGCAGTTCGACGCGCCACAGCATCTGCCGCCCCGTCATCCCCATGCCGCGCGCGGCCTGCACGATGCTGCGGTCGACGCCGCGCATGCCGACGTACGCGTTGGTGAGCAGCGGCGGCACGGCGAACAGCACGAGGGCGACGACGGTGGGCCCTTCGCCCCAGCGTCCGACGGGAGTCAGGAGCAGGAGGACGAGGACCGCGAAGGTCGGGACCGCGCGGCCGATGTTGGAGATGTTCACGGCGAGCGCCCCGCCCTTGCCGAGGTGGCCGAGGACGAGCGCGACGGGCAGCGCGATCAGACAGCTGATCAGCAGGCACACCACGGTGAGGACGAGGTGCTGGGCGAGGCGGTGCCAGATGCCGTCGTCGCCCGACCAGTGCGCCGCGTCGGTGAGCCACTGCCAGGCCTCGCCGAGGGTGTTCATGAGCGGACCGCCCTCGTCCAGGGGGTGAGGATCCGTTGTACGCCGAGCAGCAGCAGGTCCGCGGCGACGGCGATGACGACGCACAGGACGGAGGCGGTGAGCACCTGCGCCTTGAAGTAGGTGTTCATGCCGGCGTAGATGAGGTTGCCGAGCCCGCCGAAGCCGACGATCGCGCCGACCGTGACGAGGGAGACGGCGGAGACGGTGGCGATCCGCAGGCCCGCCATCGCGGCGGGCAGCGCGAGCGGCAGTTCGACGGTGAGCAGCAGCCGGATCGGGCCGTAGCCCATGCCCCGGGCGGCCTGGCGGGTGTCCTCGGGGACGCCGCGAAGACCGGCGAGGATGTTGCGGACGAGCAGCGTCAGCGAGTACAGGACGAGCCCGGCGACGACAAGGGTCGAGGACAGGCCGTACACGGGGAGCAGCAGCGAGAACATCGCGAGCGAGGGAATCGTGTAGAGGACCGTGGTGAGCGCGAGCACCGGGCCCGCCGCGAGAGCCCAGCGGCGGGCGATGACGGCGAGCGGCACGGCCAGGACGAGCGCGATGAGGACGGAGAGCGCCGTCAGCTCCAGATGCTGGACGACCGCGTCGAGGATGATCTGGCGGCGGGTGCTCAGATACTCACCGCAGATCCACTCGTTGCGCGCGAGGCAGTCGTCCGGGGGCGCGGTCACCTGTCCATTTCAGCGGGCGGCGGCGGGGGACGGCGCGTTCTGGTCACCCGTACGGGCGGCAGCGCGCCGGACCCCGGCGGCCCGTCAGGTCCTGCGGCGGCGGAAGAAGACGAAGCAGGCGGCGGTGAGGCCCGCCGCGGTCAGGCCCGCGAGGGTCGGCGGGACGGCGCTGTCGCCCTCCGTGGCGGCGGTGTTCTCGGCGTTCAGCGCGACGGCGTCGTCCTTGGCGGGGTTCTGCTCTCCCGCGGTGTCGCCGCCGTGGCCGTGGTGGCTCACCGTGGACTTGGACGCCCCGGCGTCGAGCTGCTTCTCGGTGGGCGACTTCGGGGTCCCCGCGGTCCGCGCGCCCTGGCCGAAGACCACGTCGGAGCAGCTGTAGAACGCCTCGGGGCTGTCATTGCGCTGCCAGACCTTGTAGAGCAGGTGGCGGCCCGACTTGTTCGGCAGGGTGCCGGAGAACTCGTAGTAGCCGGTCGTCGAGGTCTTGGCCGTGGCGGTCGTCGCCACCGGGGTGGATTCCAGGTCGGACCACTTCAGCGGCTTCGTCGGGTCATAGCTGTCTTTGGTGATGTACACGGTCATGGTGCCGGGATGCGCGGCCGTGACACGGAACTTGAAGTCGAAGGCACCGGCGGACACCTGCGTGGCGGGCCAGTCGGTGCGGGGCCAGTCAAGCGCCTTGTACTTCTCGCGGTTCGCCGAGCACAGCTTGCCGTCCGGGATGAGCTGCTGGTGCTGGCCGTTGGCGTTGGCGATGTTCACCTCGTTCCAGTCGTACAGCGGCTGGGTGCCGCTCGCCGCGATGAGGTCCTTGCACACCTGGGACTTGGGGGTCTCGGGGCCTTCCGCGTAGCAGGCCGCGACCCGGCTGACGGGGTTGAACACCGCGCCGTGCGCACTGGCCTGACCCGGTGTGATCGAGACGAGCAGCGCGGACGCCGCGCCGAGCGCGCCTAAGGAGGCGGCCTTGTGCCGAGCGGACATGGTGGGACTCCAATCAGGGCAGGACACGGTGCCCCGAGGGGCGTGTGAGAGGAGAGTGGCATTGGCCTAGACCAAGCAGCAAGAGGTCTGCACCAATAATCTGCGGACCGCACCCCTCGCCGATCCGCGGACCGCACCCCTCACCCGGCTCGCGCGGGCCCGCCCCAGGCCGGGCATCGGCAATCCCCGAATCGGGTGGTTCGATCCGCCAGAGTGAATCGAACGCAAGATCACGGCCCGGCGGCCCGGCATCCCGGCCCTCGGCACCCGGCCTCGAACTTCAGCCCGAGACATCGCTCCCACGTCACCGTTACGCACCACCGCTCGACCCCGTTTCCCGAGCGTCTGTCCGTACCGATACCGCCAGGGAGCCCCTTTGGAACTGCACGCCAACATCGTCGGTGTTCACCTTGTGTTCGAGCGGGCGGGCAGGGCATTGCTCGGGCTGCGCTCCCCCGACTCCGCCTACGCCCCCGCCACCTGGCACCTTCCGGCCGGTCATCTCGAACGCGAATCGGCCACGGCGTGTGCCGTGCGCGAGGCGGGCGAGGAGCTCGGCGTCACCATCCATGAGCAGGACCTCCGGCTCGTCCACGTCGTCCACCACCGGGACGGCGGCGACGGCAGGGCCCGGATGCAGCTCCTCTTCCACGTCCTCGACTACGCCGGCACCCCGGCCATCCGCGAGCCCGATCGCCGCACCGCCCTGGAGTGGTGGCCCTACGCGGCCCTCCCCTCCCCGCTCGTCGACTACACCGCCGTCGCACTCACGGGCATCGCCGCGGGCCGTACGTACACGGAGATGGGATGGGCGGCAGCATGACAAGCCAGAACACCGGCCCCACCACCGGCCCCACCACCGTCACCACCACGTCCACATCCACATCCACGTCCAGGCCGCCGCTGCCCCCTCCCCCGCCCGCGGAGATCAAGTTCGAGGGGAACCCCGGAAAGAACCCCCTGGGCGAGGCCTCCTTCCGGGACATGTGCTCCCGCCTGCCGTCGGTCCTCGCGCACACGACCCGGATGGCGTGGCAGGCCGACCGCCCTGCCGTGCTGCTGCTCATCGGCTGCCAGCTGCTCGTCGGCGCCGGCGCGGCCGTGCAACTCGCCTTCACGGCCACGGCCATGCAGCCCCTCCTGGGCGGTGGCCCCGCCGCCGACCGGCTGCGCTCGGCGCTGCCCGCCCTGCTCGTCATCGCCCTCACGGCCGCCGTCACGCGCGTCGCCACCGCGCTCTCCTCGTACGCGGACGGCCGGATCACCCCACGCCTCACCACCGGCGCCGACAGCTCCCTCGTCGAGGCGGTGTGCCGCGCCAAGGCCGCCGCGTACGCGGAACCGGGGTTCGCCGACCGGCAGGAGGCGGCCGAGATGGGCGTGACCCGCAGCCGCATGATGGTGCAGGACGCGACGCGCTTCACGGCCGCCCTGGTCCGCATGGTCACCGCGAGCGGTGTGCTCTCCGTGCTGCATCCGCTGATGTTCCCGCTGCTCGTCCTCGCCGTCGTGCCCGCGGGGGCCGGGGCCGTCCTCTCGGCGCGCGTCACCTACGAGACGCACTACGCCAACGTCGGCGACCGCAACGTACGCCAGATGATGCGGTGGTGGTCGACCACCCCGAAGTTCAGCGACGAGGTGCGGGCCAACGGCATGACCGGGTACCTGATCCACTGGTACCGCGCCCTGTCCGCCCGGATCGACCGGCGCACCCTGGCCGCCGCGCCCCGGATGCTGCGCATAGTGCTCGCCAGTTCCGCACTGGGCGGGATCTTCCTCGTCGGCGCCTGGGCGGCGCTGGCCTGGCTCGCCGTCACGAGGCGTGTGGACCTGGCCGTCGCGGCCACGGCGGTCGTCGCCGTGCAGACGTCCCTCGCCGACAAGGGCCGGGTGACCTGGGACGGAGTCGATCTCGCGACGGCGGACCCGGACTCCGTAGGGGCCCGCACCGGTCTGGTCGCGCAGAACTTCGCCCAATGGCCGCTGCGGGCCCGCGAGAACGTGACGCTCGGCCGGCCCCGCACCCTCGACGACGGGCCGGTCTGGGACGCCGTCGACGCGGTCGGCATGCGCACCGCGATCGAGCAACTGCCGCACGGCCTCGACACCCTGCTGGCCCGTGAGCTCTGGGGCGGCTGCGAGCTCTCCGGGGGGATGGGGTCTCCCCTGCTCGAGCGAAGCCGAGAGCTTGGGGAAGGCAGCGTCTGGCGTGCTCGCGCGCCCTCTACCGGCGGCCGCCCGTGCTGATCCTGGACGAGCCGACGTCACAGATGGACGTCCGTGGCGAGCGGGCCGTGCTCGACGCGCTCAGGGCGAGCGCCCCGGAGCAGATCACCATCGTCGTCACCCACCAGCTGGAGAACACCAGGGCCACTACGACGACCTGGCCCACGGAGGGGGCCTCTTCGCGGAGCTGCTCGCCCTCTCGAAGGACCGCTGAGGGCCAGCACTGCACATGCTGAGGGCCAGCACTACACATAAAGAAAAAATAAGCGCAGAATGGATATGCGCGACGACTATGCCGCGATAGCTCTTCAGGCCTGCTCGAATCAGAGGAGACGAGTCTCATGGCCGACGTCTCACACAGGGGCGACATCGCCCATCACCCCGATGTATCCGAGATGCGGGATCGGTACGCCCGCGTGCTCGGCGGTCACGATGTGGCACTCGTGGACGGGCCTGTGTTCCTCACGGGCCTCTTCTGCGCCATATCCCCGTGGACGATCCACTTCGCCGCCAACCAGCCCACTCTCGCGACGCACAACCTGATCATGGGCATCGCGATAGCACTGCTGGCGGTCGGGTTCACCGTCACCCCGGCCAGGATGTACAGCCTGAGCTGGGCCATGTGCGCCATGGGCGTCTGGATGATCGTCTCGCCGTGGGTGGTGGGCGACAGCCCCGACACGGGCGTCATTCTCACCAACGTCATCATCGGCGGTCTCACCTTCGTCCTTGGCCTCGCCTGCACGGGCGCGGCGGCGAAGGAGGGCCGGCAGCCAAGCACACCTTGACGGAGGTCGAGGACTGAACGCAGGCGGCGGCTCCCGGTCGAACACGGCCGGGAGC
>NZ_JBHYIG010000273.1:6884-13106 GCF_042740015.1 Streptomyces sp. NPDC059037 | reverse complement strand
GGCGCGCCGCCCCGCGCGGGGGGGGGGGGGGGGGGGGGGGGGGGGGGGGGGCGGGGGCGCGCGGGGGGGGGGCGGGGGGGGGGGGGCACCGCCCCCCCCCCCCCCCGCGTTCGAAGCAGGCAGCCGGCCAAGATCCCACCCCCGTTGGGGACTTGTTGGCACGCTCCGCGAAGATCCCTGCATGACCATGAAGAAGATCGTCCGCTCCGTCGGCGTGCTCGCCGCCGCCGCGGGGCTCGTCGCGCTCAGCAATCCGGCGTACGCCGCGGGGGACGTGTACAAGGGCACCGGATGGCGGATCCTGTCCGACCGGGGGATCCAGTCGCTCAGCCCGGATCCGTACGTCATCCATCTCGTCAAGCCCAAGGCCTCCGAGACCAAGCTCACCGCCGCGCAGACCAAGACCGCCGAGTCCCAGCTGCGGGCGCAGCTGAAGAAGACCGCGGCGCAGCTGACCGCGGTCACGGGGACCAAGTTCACGCTGGCGAGCGGCTATCACCAGGAGCAGAACGCCTGCTCGACCGCCGAGCGTCACGTCATCACCGTCGGCCTGAAGTACCGGCCGTTCATGCCCGGCAACAAGCCGGGCTACTCCCAGGCGCACCCCTGCTCCGCGAGCGGCAACAAGAGCGCGTGGGGCGGGTGGATATGGGTCGACAGCGAGTACTGGAAGCCGGGGGACTACGCGATAGGCCCGGCGCGCGTCTCGAACATGATGAGCCATGAGATCGGGCACGCGATCGGGCTCGACCACGCGAACGCCGACGGTCCGGACGCCGACAAGACCGTCGACCCCTTCGAGTGCGTCAGCAACAGCAGCAAGGACACCCCGGTCATGTGCTCGCCCAACGGCGGCCACGGCAGGGCGAAGGGCGGCAGCGAGGACCGCGTCAAGAAGTACGCCGGTCAGTACACAAAGTGGGACATCGCGGGCCTCAAGGCCCTCAAGGCCAACTTCAGCCGGTAGTAAGTGAGTCGAGCAGTTCTGGGCGCGTCGTTGCGTACGGCGCGCCCACGCCCCACGCCTGGTGCATGGCGTCGGCGAACGCCCCCGCGAGGCGGTGCTCGCCGGAGGCGTTGGGGTGCGTCCCGTCGTAGGTGTCGACGTCGATGTCGTACGACGCCGGGGACGAGGCCAGGAGCAGCGGGGACGTACCCGTGTCGAGGTCGGCGACCGCCTTCGCGAGCAGCGTGTTGAAGCGGGCGACCTCCGCCGCGAACGGGGCGTCCGTGCGGGCCCGGACGTTCGGTATGACGGGGAGCATGACCATCCGGATGTGCGGGTTGGCCGTACGGGCCTGAGCGACGAAGCGGCGCATGTTCTCCGTGGTCTGCTCGGCGTTCGTGTAGAAGCCGAGGTCGATCAGGCCGAGGGAGATCAGCAGCACGTCGGGGCGGTCGCGCGTCACCGCGTCGGCGATCTGCGGCGCCATGTGCAGCCAGCCCTCGCCCCAGCCCGCGAGGTGGTTGCGGGGGAAGTCCGGGTCGGCGTAGGCGTGCGACGTCGGTTCGCCGGTGGACTTGTCGTGCAGCGTCAGACGCGGGCCCACGACGGCGAAGCCCTCGCCGCCGAGCTCACCGAGCTCGCCGAGCTCGCCCGGCGAGGACCGCAGGTGTTGCCACATCCGGTGGCGCCAGGTGTGTTCCCCGGCGCTTCCGATCGTCATCGAGTCGCCGACGAACATGAACCTGAGCATCCGCTCATCATCCCGGATCGAGGCCCCGGCCTGCGATGTGAGGCTCAACACCCGCCGGACGCCCGTCGCCCCGCGCCGGGGTGGCAGTCTTGGGCCATGCGTTCACTGCGTACTTCGATGGGTGCTGCCATGGCTGCGGCCGCCGCCGGCTGCCTGGTCCTGTTCGGCGCCGCCGCTCCGGCCGCCGCCGACGACGGCCACGACGGGTTCACGATGAAGGACCCCCGCATCATCGAGTCCAGCGGCCTTGCCGCGTCCCGCGCCCACCCGGGCGTCTACTGGACGCACAACGACCAGGACAAGGGCGGGGCGCTGCTCTACGCCGTGGACGGCAAGACCGGCGAGACGGTCGCGACGATCACCATGACCGGCGTCGGGAAGCCGCGCGACGTCGAGGCGGTCTCCGTCGGCAGCGACGGCAACCTCTACGTCGGCGACATCGGCGACAACCTCGGCGGCACCTGGTCCCACGTGTGGATCTACAAGCTGCCCGAGCCGAAGCAGCTCCGCGACCAGACCGTGCGCGCCACGCAGTACACGGTGAAGTACGAGGACGGGGCGCGCGACGCGGAGGCGTTGATGGTCCACCCCAAGACCGGGCGGATCTACATCGCCGACAAGAAGGAGGAGGGCGGGGCCCTGTACGAGGGGCCTGCGCAGATGTCCGCCTCCGGGGTCAATGTGTTCAAGCGGCTGGGGAAGACGGGCCTCTGGACGACCGACGGCGCGTTCTCCCCCGACGGCAAGCAGCTGGCGCTGCGGGGCTATCTGGGCGGTGTCTCGTACGCCTGGAAGGGCGCGGGGAAGCTGCCGGCGCGCGAGGGGCGGCTGAGCGTGCCGCTGCAGGGCCAGGGGGAGTCGGTGTCGTACACCCTGGACGGGACGACCCTCATGTACGGCACGGAGGGTGAGCAGGGTGAGGTCGAACCGGTCGAGGTGGAAGGCGCCGGGGGTGGCGGCAACTCCGGCTCGGCCGACGGGAGTTCGGGGCCGGATGCCGGGGGTGGCGGAGGCTCCGGGCTCGACGGGGACTTCAAGGTGGGGGCGCTGGCCTTGGCGGTTGTGCTGGCGGCTTTCGTCGGCCTGAAGCGGATGTTGCGGCGGCGCTGAGGATGAAGTCTGCGGGCCGTCAGTGGCTGGTCGCGCAGTTCCCCGCGCCCCTTCGGGGCGCTATTCGCCGAGCACCCGTACCTCGTAGTGCAGCGTCTTGTCCCGCGTGATCTTGTGGGTGAGCGGGACGAACAGGCCGTGCAGTACCGGGTACTTGCGCCTGAGCAGCTTCGCCGCGTGTTTGTTCTCCTCGCTGCCCTGGTCGAGCAGCCGTACCCGCGCCTTGATCTCGGGTCCTGTCGGTGCGCCGCGCAGTGTGGACGGGGCGATCTCGACCTCGGGGTTGCGGCGCATCCGCTTGGCCTTCCACGCCTTGGCGTAGGTGCGGACGTACGCGTGGTCGCCCTCGACGACGATGCTGACGGGGGCGCCCACGCCCGTGCCGTCCTTCTTGTGGCTCGTGAGGAGGACGGTGTACTGCTTCACGAACGGGGCGAGGGCGGGGCTCGCTGGGCTCATGGGTTTCGGCGTCATGCATCCATAGAGGCACTGATCGCCGGATATGTCACGCTCTCTGGTTGCCCTGCTCACCCTCGCGCCGGGCGACCAGGACGTCCAGGCCGTCGAGCAGCCGCTGCAGGCCGAACTCGAAGTGGTCGAAGTCCGCGCCGAACGCGTCCTCGGAGAGGCCGGCGAGTGACGGGTAGCGGCCGCTGCGCATGATCCTGTCGAGGGCCGGGGCCTGCGCCTCCCAGAACTCCTGGTCGGTCAGACCGGTCTTGCGCACGGCCTCGATCTCTTGCACCTGGGTGCGGGCGACCCCGGTGACGTACCCCTCGGTCATGACGATCACCCCGATCAGCTCGGGGTCGGTCAGGCCCATCGGCTTGATCCGGGACAGCGTCCGGTCGAGGCCGCCGACGGCTCCGGGGCCGAGCACCGGGCGGGCCTGGTTGACCTGGAGCAGCCAGGGGTGGCGGCGGTAGAGGACGAGGGTCTCGCGGGCGTACTCCTCGACGCCCTCGCGCCAGCCGCCGGTCCAGGGTTCCGCGCCCTCGGGGGCCTCGGGGGGCGCGTACACGCGGTCCAGCATCAGGTCGAGCAGATCGGCCTTGCCGGGGACGTAGCGGTACAGCGACATCGTGCCGGTGCCGAGCTCCGTGGACAGGCGGCGCATCGAGACCGCGGTGAGGCCCTCCGCGTCCGCGAGGCGCACCGCCTCGGTGACGATCCGCTCCAGGGTGAGCCCCGGCTTGGGGCCCCGCGCCGGGCGGTCGCCGCTGCCCCAGAGCATGTCGAGGCTGCGGGTGATGTCGCTGCCGGTGCGCTGGACGTCGCCGCCGTTCGTGCTCGTCATGGCGCTCAGCCTAATGGTCCGAGAAGCAATTGGGTACGGTGTACCCGCAAAACTGAGTACGGTGTACTCTCAATTGAGTACGCCGTACTCATGGGCGTAGGGCTTGCTTGTGGCGGGACTGGCTGGAGGGGCAGCGATGGACGGGAACGACTACGCGGTACGGGCCGAGGGCCTGGAGAAGCGCTACGGCGAGAAGAAGGCCCTGGACGCCTTCGACCTCACGGTCGCGCGCGGCACGGTGCACGGACTGCTAGGGCCGAACGGCGCGGGCAAGACCACCGCCGTCCGCATCCTCTCGACACTGGTACGGCTCGACGGCGGGCGCGCGGAGGTCGCGGGAGCCGATGTCGTCCGCAGCCCCGATGCCGTACGCGCCCGCATCGGCCTCACCGGGCAGTACGCGGCGGTCGACCAGGTGCTCAGCGGCCGGCAGAACCTGGAGATGTTCGGCCGCCTCTTCCATCTGGGCGGCAGGCGCGCGGCGCGCCGCGCCCAGGAGCTCCTGGAGCAGTTCGACCTGGTGGAGGCGGCCGACAAGAGCGCGGGCGACTACAGCGGCGGCATGCGCCGCAGGCTCGACCTCGCCGCCTCGATGATCCTCGCGCCCGCCGTCCTCTTCCTGGACGAGCCGACCACCGGACTCGACCCGCGCAGCCGCCTCGAAGTCTGGGACACCGTACGGAAGTTGGTCGCGGACGGCACAACGGTCCTGCTGACCACGCAGTATCTGGAGGAGGCCGACAAACTGGCGTCCCGGATCACCGTCATCGACCAGGGCCGCGCCATCGCCGACGACACCCCGGACGGCCTGAAGTCCACGGTGGGCGGCAGCTGCCTGGAGGTCGTGGTGCGCGATGCCGCCGACCTGTCGGCGGCATGGACGGCCGTGTCCCGCGTGGCCGACGGCGTACCGCAGACGAACGCCCTGGAACGCCGCGTCCAGGCGGACGTCACGGACCGGGTCGGCGCGCTGACCGAGGTGGCGCGGACGCTCCAGGACCAGGGCGTCGCGATCGAGGACATCGGCCTGCGCAGGCCGAGCCTGGACGACGTGTTCCTGCGGCTGACGGGACACCGGGCGGAGTCGCCCCCGGAGCCCTTGACCGATGCCGACGAGAAGAACGACGAGAAGAACGACGAGAAGAACGACGAGAAGAACGACGAGAAGAACGACGAGAAGGACGGAGAGGCGGCATGAGCGTCGCACTGACCGCGGACACCTCGCGCGGGCGCCTCTACTGGGCGCTCGCCGACTCCTGGAACATCACCCGCCGCTACCTCACCCACTACCGGCGCCAACCGATCAACATCGCCTGGCAGCTGGGCTTCCCGATCATCTCCGTACTCCTGTACGGCTTCGTCTTCGGCGAGGCGATGAAGGTGCCCGGCGGCGGCGAGGACGGCGACTACAAGCAGTTCCTGATGCCCGGCATGTTCGTGATGACCATGGCCTTCGGCTTCATGAACACCGCGATGGGCGTCGTCACCGACTCCACCAAGGGCGTCATCGACCGCTTCCGCTCGATGCCGATGGCGCCGTCGGCGGTGGCGTCCGGGCGCGGCCTCGCCGACCTCATCGTGGCCTGCGCCGAGCTGACGATTCTCGCCCTGACGGCGCTGGCCATCGGCTGGCGGTCGAGCGCGGGCCTGCCGCAGACCCTGGCGGCCTTCGGCCTCCTCCTGCTGCTGCGCTTCAGCCTGATCTGGGTGGGCGTCTACCTGGGCCTCGTCGTCCCGACCCCGGAGGCGGCGGGCGGCCTCTACGCGGTCGCCTTCCCGCTCACCATGATCTCCAGCGTCTTCGTGGCGCCGTCGCTGATGCCGGACTGGCTGGCGCCGATCGCCGCGTGGAACCCGGTGTCCTCCACCGGCACGGCGGCACGCGAACTGTTCGGCAACCCGGGCGCGGGCGGCGCGAGCTGGGTTGAGCAGCACGCGATCCTGATGGCGGTGGTGTGGCCGCTGGCGGTCTCGCTGCTGTTCCTGCCGCTGGCGGTACGGAAGTTCAAGCAGTTGAGCAGGTGAAAGCAGAGTTCCCGGGGGGGGCGCGGGGGGGGGGGGGGGCGCGCGGCCGGGGCGGGGGGAGAATAACGAACGACCCCACACACACAATCCTGG